>JBAYNQ010000165.1:0-3500 GCA_041678705.1 Candidatus Omnitrophota bacterium | reverse complement strand
GCAGCTAAAGAAAATGTTTTAAAAGATATGGACTTTAACGAGGTGCGGAGGCGGCCAAAAGAGAAACAAAATTTTTCTTTGGATTATTTGAAGAAGGCGCTGGGGACAAACAATGGGGGATAACGTTTCTTTTGTAAAGGCAGAAAATTGTTCGGGCTGTGCGCTTTGTTTTGCTATTTGTCCCAGAAAAGCCATTACAATGAGATACAACGAGGAGGGCTTTTTTTATCCGGTAGTCGATGAAAAAAAATGCAATCGCTGCGGTTTATGTTACGAGAAATGTCCGTTTCGTAAGATTATTAATAGGAATAATTACAGGCATCCGGAAAGCTGGTCTTGTTGGCACAAAAGCGAACAAGTGGTGATGGCCAGTTCCTCAGGAGGAGCGTTTACTGCGCTTGCGGAAGAAATTCTCAGCCGCAAAGGAATAATTTACGGAGCTTCTTATAACCCGGATTTATCAGTAAGCCATGTGAGAATTCCTTCGAAGGACAGTCTGAGCGTGGTAAAAAAATCCAAATATATCCAGAGCGATATTTCAAGGATTTATGGAGAGGTCGAAAAGGATTTGCGGGCCGGAAAAAATGTTCTGTTTGTAGGAACGCCTTGCCAGATAGCCGGTCTATACGGGTTTTTCGGCAATAACCCTGCAGGCCTATACACGTGTGATTTAGTTTGTCACGGCGTAAACTCTTTGGCTGTATTTAAGGCTTATTTATCATATACCGGCAAGAGGCTGAGACATAGCATTGAGTCGGTAGATTTTAGGGTTAAAATCCCATCGTGGGAAGTTCCCAGTGTAGGCCTGTATTACAGGGGAGGAGAGAACATAGTTAAGGTGAACGAAGACCCTTTCTATAGAGGATTTTTGCATAACTATTACTTAAGGCTGTCTTGCTATAATTGCCGGTATAATACATTGCCCAGGATAGGGGATATAACTCTAGGTGATTTTTGGTGTTGGGACAAAAGATACCGGCCAGAAAATTTTAATCCTAAAGGAACCAGCCTGGTAATAATTAACAACGATAAGGGAAAAGAATTATTTTTGAAAGTTTCTAAAGATAAGCTAAACGTAGCCATTGCCGATTTATACAAAACTGTTTTGTATAACCCTTTTATTAAAACTTGCGCCGAATATCCCCACGATTTTTTTAAGCGCAAAGAAATATTCAGTTTAGTTCGTCAGCACAAATATAGGGAGTTATTTGGGAAACAATTAAGCCCAAGATACAAATTAAAAGATAGGATGCGGAAATATTTAAGGCTATATAAGGAAAAGCTGGTAAAATTAAAAAGATAGTTACCAAAAACTGGTTTTTCTATGGTGCGAATAGAGCCGTTTATGTCGTAGATGTATTCTTTGCAGAGATAGGCGAGGCGTTTATATGATAGCTTTAATATGAAAGAAATCCTGAAACGTGTAATGTCTGATGGCAGAAAGATATTTTTGTTGGTAGGATATGCAGGTTCGCATAACCGGGGAGCGGAGGCGATTCTCCGCACAACTTTGTTAATGCTACGTACAGAATTCAAGAACGCTTTATTTGTAGTTTCTTCGCGGAAATATGCCACAGAGAGAACAATTGACTATGGTGAAGATGTTTTGTTTATTCCAAGCCATTCCAGTAAGATGCATAAACGTTATAGCTTTGGCTGGATATATAAGCAAGCTCTTCGCGTATTAAACAGCAAGAAAATGCTAGATAATCAATTTCTTCCTATAGTCCCTTATTTGGAGAAAGCAGAAACTGTTATTTCTATAGGAGGAGACAATTATACATGTGATTATGGGAGTTTGGCGTATTTTTTAAATTTAAACAAAATGGTGAAAAACCCCGGCCTGAAGCTGTTTTACGTTGGGGAAAAGCGTTTCGGGACCGGTAACGTAGCCAGTCAATAAAAATTCCTTGGAGGCAATCTCGTCCATCTGGCTGTCTGTAATCTGTTCCCGAACCCCATTTGCATCATCACCTAAGTAAAATTTATTATCTTTTATACCATAAAACAAGGGGGTGCTCCGAAGACGGTCAACAGAGGCAAAGGCAATTTCCTTATTCTTATATACTAAAGCCCAGTTTCCATTAAATCGGGGAATTAAGTCGTTAAGAATTGCTTTATGTTTTTGGGGGGATACTTTATCAAAATGGCTTGATAGATAGTCGGCTAATGTTTCTTTGGAGTAGTATTGCCCATCGACAAATATATAACCTCGTATCCACAAAGAGTAACTACTCTTTGCTGCCTTGGACCATGATATATATTTATTTCCTAATTTGATAAAAATGCTTTGGTGCCGGAACATTGTACTTTTCCCAAAATAAAATATTAAGGCAAATCCTTCTATTATAAAAGCCTTGCCTTGCCTCTTGTATTTTTATAGTGTTTCTTACACCTTTTGCAAAAAACGGTCGATCTTTCAAACTCTAACTTAATACCACACTGGCAAATCCATCCTCTTAACCTGGCTGGGTTTCCATAAACAAGGGCATAGTCAGGAACATTTTTTGTAATCACTGCACCGGCGCCAACAAAGGCGTATTTCCCAATAGTTATACCGCATATCATAGTTGCATTAGCCCCAATAGTTGCCCCTTTTTTGACCAGCGTGGGCATAAACTCATCCTTCCTTTCGATAAATGCTCTGGGGTTATAAACATTGGTAAATACTGCCGAGGGGCCGACAAAAACTTCGGATTCTAAAGTTACGCCTTTATAAACTGAAACATTATTCTGGATTTTGCAATT
Organism: Candidatus Omnitrophota bacterium; assembly: GCA_041678705.1. GTDB lineage: Bacteria > Omnitrophota > Gorgyraeia > Duberdicusellales > 4484-171 > JAQUWY01. The sequence continues at coordinate 752 of JBAYNQ010000165.1, read as the reverse complement.
ATTTCCTATCTTGACATCCGGGCCAATCGCTACATTTTGACCAATAACACAACTTTTGCCTATTTTTGAACCTTTTAGTATATGCGAAAAATGCCAGATTTTTGTGCCTTGGCCAATTTGGACATCTTTATCAATATAAGAAGAATGATGAATGAAGTATTTCTCTGCGGATTTATTTTTCATTTATAAAAATACTTTTGCTGTTATGTTTTAAAGATTCTTCCGCTGCCGAGAGTATACGAAGCACTCGTAGGCCTTCGTTGCCATCGGTTTTGGGTAATATTCTTCTACTAACGCAATCAATAAAATGCTGGCACTCTACTTTTAGAGGTTCAGCCATGTCTACCGAGACAACCTCTCTATCGGCCTTTACGGCTTCTGGAATATCATTGCTCCATTGAATAGTGTGGGGGTAAAGAAAGAGTTTTTCATCGCTAAGATCATCAAATACTGCCATTTTTTTACTGCCTATTACAACCAATTTCTGCTCCTTGAAGGGGTGAAGCCAGGAGACAAATATGTGGGCTTTAACTTTTCCTGGAAAATTCAAAGTAGTCAAGCTAATATCATATATTCCTTTTTGCAAATAGGCTTCGCCGAAACAGGTAACTTTTTTGGGGAGTTTTCCCAAAAACATAAGTATAGCGGAAATGTCATGAGGAGCAAAGCTCCACAAAATGTTTTCTTCTTTTCGTACTTTTCCTATGTTTAACCGATTAGAATAAATATACTGTATTTCACCCAGTTCGCCT
>JBAYNQ010000164.1:0-3518 GCA_041678705.1 Candidatus Omnitrophota bacterium | reverse complement strand
TCATTGCATCCGAATAATGTGTTAGGCTCTCCGAACTAAGCTAAACTTTTGCTTTCCGCCGAAGCCTCCCTATGCTATCAGATAACGTCGGGAGAGCGGGATTCGAACCCGCGACCCCTTGAACCCCATTCAAGTGCGCTAATCCAGACTGCGCTACCTCCCGAACAGAAATATCGTTTTAAAAGAACGCTGTTTTCCGCCCATGCTGATGCTTCGGCGGGTTGGTTCAACTAATCCCGATTTTCTTCTCAGGAATAAAATCGGGAAAATTTCATTGAAAAGACTGCGCTGCTTACTGAAACTAAAACCATCTAATAAAGCAAAACTTGTTTTTTATTATAGCATAATTATACTTTTCTGTGTAGCAGTATGAAGCGCTCCGCCCTTACTCAATCGCTGGCTTCCGGTAGAAAAATGCGGAGTTAAACATCATTGACTATTTTTAGCTTTAAAAGGATAAATTACGTTTTTTTCCTCCAGAGGTTTCTGATCGGCCTTCTCTACGATACTCAGAGTTTCTTCTTGAGTAATCATAAAAGATTTAACTTTTCTTTCACCAGAACTATCATCTACTACGGCAAAGCATCCACTCATAAACAACAAAGCTACAACACCAAGCAATACCTTTTTCATTCCCCCTCCCTATTACTGGCCATACAACAATAAACCTTGTTAATATTAAGAATTTACTCCCCCTTAGGAAAAGATTGTTTGATATCAAAGGGCTCAAAATGCCTCTTGTAATACTCCTCTTAAAAACAAGAATAACCTCATTTTCCACATAAATCAAGTCTATTTTTACCTATCGCCACCATGAAAACGCTCTTAAAACTGAGAGATAAAAGCTTGAAACTGTTTCAAAGTGTATGTTATATTTAAGTGAAAAGAGGGTTTAAAGGAATTAACTAAACCAAGGGGGTGAAGAACCCCCTGTCTTATTTCTGACCTGAAAATATCTTGTAAAATCAGCCTATCTCTTCTTTCAAAGGCCTATTCATTAAATCTACAACTGCCTTACGAGGTGATTTATTTTCATAAATTACCAGATAAACTTCCCGAGTTATCGGCATCTCTATCTTTAACTTTTTACTTAATTTAAAAGCCGATTTGACTGTTTCAACGCCTTCTGCGACCATCTTCATGCTTTTTAGAATATCTTTCGCCTTTTTTCCTTTTCCTACGCTCTCGCCAAACAACCGGTTGCGGGAAGAATCGGAAAAACAGGTAGTTGCCAGATCTCCTAATCCGCTTATGCCCCAAAAAGTAGACTTCCGGGCTCCCAGTTCAACCCCTAAGCGGGTTATCTCAGCTAAACCTCTAGTTACAAGGGCAGCTTTCGTGTTAACACCAAATCCTAAGCCATCAGAGATACCGCAGGCTAAAGCAATCACATTCTTTAATGCCCCGCCCAGTTCAACTCCCAGAATATCGCTATGCAGATATACCCTAAATCTCTCACTATTGAATAAAACCTGAAGCCTTTTACCCACACGCTTATCCTTACATGCTAAAACAGCTGCCGATGGCACACCCCTTAGCACTTCAGCTGCTATATTAGGCCCGGACAAAACAGCAACCCGGGCTCCTTTAAATTCCTGCTTTAATATTTGAGAAACCCTTTTTAAAGAGTTTGCCTCAATCCCTTTACTAATACTGATCAAAGTCCTGCCTTTTAAATTTAATTGAAAGCTTTTGATAGTTTTCACCACTGAATAAATGTATTTAACCGGAACGGCGATTACAATTATCTCGTTGCTAAGAGCTTCTTTTAGAGAACTGCTGATACGTAAAAGAGAAGGAAATTTAGCATTTTTTAGAAAAAGGCGGTTTTGTCTTTGGCGGCGCATATCAAGGTTGTGCTCAGAAAAAACACTGCATAGTTCAACATTTACGCCTTGAGAAGACAAGATTATAGCTAAAGTTGTTCCCCAGCTGCCTGCACCGATTATAGAAACTTTTTGTTTTTTCATCTGTCTGTGGGATTAATTCGGAAATGACCTTTGCGCGCTCCCTTTGAGAGCTTTAAAGGCCTCGGTCTCATTAAAAGCGGGCGAGCGGGATCGAACCGCCATATCCAGCTTGGAAGGCTAGTGTTCTACCATTGAACTACACCCGCGTAATATTTTAAATGAACCTCGGGATACCAAAGCTAAGTAATATTTGGCCTATGAACAACGTAGGCAACGCGAAATTTAAAACTTGGCTCGCGCCAAGCGCGTTGGCTACCATTGCCCCGAACCAAAACTCATTCATTCGTTTGATTCGGGATTAATTCAACTATATGATTTTTCTACTCTTCGCTTGAAAAATCATAGTTTCATTAAAACTACACCCGCGTAATATTTTAAATGAACTTTAACGTATAAATTTTATATTTCTATCAGTTTATGAGAATAGAAAATCGAGAATGGACCGCAATCGATGATTTTCTACAATCAAATTTCTATTTTCGATTATCGATTGCTCTACCAAAATTTGCCATATTCCAAATCTCAGGCAAATTTTGGTGGGCAGGGAAGGATTTGAACCTTCGAAGTGCAAGCACAACAGATTTACAGTCTGTCCCCGTTGGCCGCTTGGGTACCTGCCCTGATCTCGTAGTTCGTATATGGTATATCGTATATAGTAATATAACTTGGGATAAAATGTCTTTTTTGCTTTTAAGCAAACGATATACAATATACAAAATACTATATACGAGCAAAAAGCCCAGGAGAGGAATCGAACCTCCAACCTGAGGTTTACAAAACCCCTGCTCTGCCGATTGAGCTACCTGGGCAAATATCCCTTCTCTATTCAAAATAACAATTTCACAAATCGGCTCTGCCGATTGTTCAATGAGACTTGCATTTTTTCGAGTAAACAACGAAGAAAAAATGTTTAGTCGAATTAATCCCGACATTGCAAAGCATTGGCGGGAAGTTACCTGGGCTATTTTATTTATTACAAAGAGCTCTTAATCGCTTTGGGCAAATAATCGATTACGTCTGAGGCTATCAGACAATTCTGGGTTTTCTCTTGAGCTGCCTTATCGGCAGCCAAGCCATGTAGATAAACACCTGCTTTTGCGGCAGTATAGGCGTCCAGGCCCTGAGCCGCAAACCCGGAAATGATTCCCGACAAGACATCGCCTGTGCCCGCTGTAGCCAGACCGGGATTACCGGTTGTATTCTCAAAGAATCTCCTGCCGTCACTCACCAGGGTATTGTTTCCTTTTAAAACAAGAACTAGATTATATCTAAGAGCAAACTTTTTGACAAGGTCTTTTCTTTCGTTTTTTATAGCTGCTGTGCTTCTATTGACCAGACGGGAAAACTCTCCTAAATGCGGAGTTATAATCAGCTGCTGACATTTTCTTTTTTTAAGAATATCGGCGTGGCCGGATAAAGCATTTATCCCATCGGCGTCTAAAAGAATGGTTTTGTCAATATGCTTCAGCAATTTTAAAATCAGGCTTTTTACACCCGGTTTCAAGCCGGCTCCGGGACCCAAAACAATAAAATCAAATTTATCTAAAG
>JBAYNQ010000163.1:0-3555 GCA_041678705.1 Candidatus Omnitrophota bacterium | reverse complement strand
TTCTCAATCACCTTATCTAGCTGTTCGTGCAGAATACCATTAGTTTCAAGATAGACTTTCTTCTTTTCTTCTTTTAGGGCCTTGGCCAATACGCCAACAAAATCTTCCTGAAGCAGAGGTTCGCCACCGGTTAAAGATACATAATCATAACCGTTAAATGAATTTATCTGCTCCAATAATTCAGGAAGAGAGATTTCTTGAAAGCTTTGCAATTTAGTGTCACAGAATGAACACTCCAGGTTGCAGCCAAAAAATCTTACAAATACCTGGTCTACTCCCCTGTATAAGCCTTCCCCTTGAATACTTTTGAAAACTTCACAAATCTTAGCATTCATAAACTAAACTTACTTTATTGCGGTTTTTCGCTTAAACCTAAATCCTCAGCAGAAACCCAATCAGCGTCATAGGCTTCCTTAGGAACTTCCAGAGCTATCGGCTCATTAAAATCGTAGTAAACAGTTTCTGTTTCAACTTTCACCGACTCTGAGGGGCCAGTCATCTGGCTACGTTTAAGTGCTGTTTTTACTACAAAAAAATTGCCCCTTGATATCCATTGGGTATATTCAGAACCGGACATGTATAGATCAAGATAGCTGTTTAAAAACTCTTTATCTTTTTTCAATTCCTGGGCAATCTGAGGGGCAACAAACTTATCTAAAAAACGTAAGGCAAATTTTTTTGCTTTATCTTTATCGACAACCACACTTTTTATGCAAAAACACGGCTCATCCCCTATAGCCTCATCTGCCAACCTGCTGACTCTAAAACCTGTCTCTTCCCAAGAGTCGGGAAAGAAAGAAAAAAGCTTATCTTTATCAAAAACAGCATCGAAAAGCCCCAGGCTCTTATCAAATTTATACCAAGCCTGGAAAACTCCATTATACAGATACGTAACCCCATCTTTGATATAAATCATACTCATAACCTTGGAATCATTTTTTTCAAGCCCGAAAAACTCGCGCTTACTGTAATCAATTGCTCCCTCTTCGTAGGCTTTATTTACTACGCCGGTGAGCGTTTCCCCTTTCATTTTAACGCTTTTTAAGCCTTTAGTCGCCTTTTTAGCATTGGTGACTATCTGACTTAGCTCCTGGGCTCTAGCTCCCGCACAGAGTAAAAAACACCCCAAAAATATAGCAATGAACATGGCTTTTTTCATATCATAACTCCTGTCTTAAAGTAGGATCTTTCATGCCTAAATCACTGAAAGCTTTTATCCTGAATCGGCAGCTATCACACCTCTCGCAGGGACGCTTACCTCCATTATAGCATGACCAAGTCATTTCAAAAGGAACGCCCAAACGCAATCCTAATCTTATTATATCTTTTTTACTTTTTCTAATCAAAGGTGCTGAAATCTTTATTTTTTTAGACACTAAGCCACAGTTGGCAGCAGCTTCAAATTTTTCCAGGAACTTAGGCCGGCAATCAGGATAACCCGAGTAATCCTGTGTATGGGCACCGATAAATACTTTTGCGGCACCAATGCTTTCAGCCAATGAGAAGGCATAACTTAAAAAAATAATGTTGCGCCCGGAAACATAAGTCACCGGTACACCCTTCCCATTTAGGTTTCTATTTAATGGGATAGCCATGCCTTTGTCAGTAAGCGAAGACTTCACCCAGGATAGATCTATTCTTTCAACGTAATACTTTACTCCGTTTAGCGAGGCTATTTTTTTAGCAGACTCAATTTCCTTCTTATGCCTCTGAGAATAATCAAAAATAATCGCGCTAAGTTTGTAGCCTTTATGCTTAGCTAAATAAAGCGTGGTTACCGAGTCCATACCCCCGGACAACAACATTACGCCTTTTTTTTGATTTATTTTTAATCTCACGACTATCTATCTCCAACAAAATGACTCACTTATTCAGAATAAGCAGCACAGGAGGTTTCGGTCTCCCAAACTGCCACTTCATTCAACAAGCAGCCCTTATCAGACACTTTCGGTTTCAATTCATTAAAAACATACCTAGCTATCTCCTCAGAGCTGGGGTTGCGGCCATCTGGGCCTAAAGCGGTTTCTTTATCAGAAGAAAAATAGCCTAACTCATTAAGATTTTTGTGATCCAGCCCACTGATTACCTCTTTGGCAAGTTTCTTTAAATCAGAAAAGTCTATTACCATGCCTAAAGAATCAAGCCCCTCAGAAGAGACCGATATCTCAACCTTCCAATTATGGCCATGAAGATTTTCGCATTTTCCTTTGTAGCCGCGCAAAAAATGCGCAGCACTAAAGTTAGTGATTATTTTTAGTTTATACATTGACCACCTTCGGCTTTGGTATGTCCTTTTTTAAAAATAGTTTCGCGAGCTTGCTAAAGCCAACCGGCTCATCGGAAACATAAAAATCCACTTTTTTACCGCCCATAGAATTGAGCAAGTTTTCTCTTTTGAGCAACTCGGACACATATAGCGCTACTTCTTTTGCAGAATCGATTACGTTTACATTTTTAAGATAGTTGCTTATGCTTTTTTTAAAAAGCGGATAGTGCGTACACCCGAGTATCAACGCATCAACGTTTTTGTTTTTTATGCCTTCTAGATACATTCTTGTTACCTCATCCGATATTTTTCCGCTCAACACCCCCTCTTCAACCAGAGGCACAAATAAGGGGCAACTTTGCGAATACACTTTTATCTTTGAATTTATTTTTTTTATTGCTTTCTCATAGCTCCCGCTTTTAATAGTAGACCTTGTCCCGATAACGGCAATTTTTTTATTGCCCGGATCCTTAAGCGCCCTTATGACTCCGGACTTTATAACTCCGACTACCGGAATGTTGATATTCTTTTTTAAATCAGAAAGAGCCAAGGCAGAGGAAGTATTACAAGCTACAATTATTATCTTGACTCTTTTTTTTAGAAGAAACAAAGCGCTTTGCCGGCTAAAAGCGATAACCGTAGATTTAGACTTGTTCCCATAAGGAACCCTTGCGGTATCCCCAAAATAAACAACATCCTCTCCGGGAAGGACATTACGTATTTCCCTAAGAACCGTAAGCCCCCCTACTCCTGAATCAAAGATACCGATAGGCCTTTTATCCACAAAAACACCTTTGTAAAATCTGCCCCTTCACCTATTCATCCCTTGGATTAGAGCTCTGATGAATTTCTGCAGGGAGCTAAATCACTCAAAACGATTCTACCGCTAAAGCAATGGCCCGAGCTATCTGCTTCTGGTAATATTTCTTTCTAAGTATTTTTTCCTCATAGCAATTAGTAAGATACCCCATCTCTACCAAAACCGAGGGCACATAAGCAAATCTCAACACATAAAAGGGCGCCTTTCTGGGGGGTTTTACTTTAAACCCCAGATTTTTAAACGCGAAATATAAAGTATTTGAGAATTGTACCGAAGAAGCATAATTTTTAGTAATTAATAAGTCCCACAGGATAGCCTTAACGTCTGTAGGATACTTTTTCCCATTAAAGTTTTCTGTTTTCGCCAGCTTAAGCGCCCTCTCACTGCTGTTTAGCCTAAATGGCGAAAGATAGTAAATCTCCACACCGCTTATTTTAGAAGAATGATTAGCGTTGGCATGTATGCTTAT
>JBAYNQ010000162.1:0-3558 GCA_041678705.1 Candidatus Omnitrophota bacterium | reverse complement strand
CTGTCTGTCGCCATACTCCTGCAAAGACCTTACTCCTAAGTCATCGGTAAGGTTTGATTCTATGCCGTTAACAGCAGCCTGGGCCCCTTGTATGGTAGTTATGCAGGGAATACCCTGCATCATGGCCGCCGTCCTGATAGATTTCATATCCGGACGGCTTCGTTTACCCGAAGGGGTATTTATAACCAATTTTATTCCGCCGGAATTTATACCTTCTAAAATACTATCATCGCCCGAACCTATTTTGCCTATGGATTTGGCCGGAATGCTATTGGAGGCAAGAGCCTTATATGTGCCTTGAGTAGCAATGATTTCAAAGCCCAAGTCAAATATCTTTTTAGCAATAAAAATTATGTTTCTTTTATCCTCATTTTTTACGCTTATAAAAACTTTTCCTTCCCGGGGAAGCTTCTGGCCCGCAGCTTCCTGCGATTTATAAAATGCCCTACCGAAAGTAGAATCTATTCCCATGACCTCACCGGTTGATTTCATTTCCGGGCCCAGTATTATATCTACTCCTGAGAAACGGGAAAAAGGAAGAACAGACTCTTTAACTGCTACATGCCCAACACAAGGCTCCCTTATAAACCCTACATCATCAAGACTTCTTCCAACCATAACCTGAGCCGCTATTTTAGCCAAAGCAATTCCGGTGGCTTTACTCACAAAAGGAACGGTGCGAGAAGCCCGGGGATTTGCTTCCAGGACATAAATAATATTCTTTTTAACCGCGAACTGGATATTCAGCAAGCCCTTGACCTGCAGTTTGCGGGCTAAAGTTACAGTATATTCTCTGATTATCTTCAGGATTTCGTCGCTCAATGTATGCGGAGGAAGCACACAAGCAGAATCTCCGGAATGAACACCAGCTTCTTCCACATGCTCCATTATTCCAGCAACCACAGTTTTGTTGCCGTCAGAAACCGCGTCAACATCAACTTCAACCGCGTCCTCCAGAAATTTATCTATCAACACCGGGCTGTCGGCAGAAATCTCTCCGATATCATCTACAAATTTCTGTAGGTCTTTTGCGTCATAGACAATCCTCATCGAGCGGCCGCCTAAAACATAGGATGGCCTCAGGAGAACAGGAAAACCTATTTTCCCGGCGATGTCTGCTGCCTCTGCGGGACTCTGGGCTGAACCGTTTAAAGGCTGGGGTATATTTAATTCTTTCAGCAGCCTGGCAAATTCCTCTCTGTTTTCAGCCCGCTCAATAGATTCAACACTGGTCCCTATAATCGGAACACCATGATTTTTCAGCTTACGGGCCAAATTAAGCGGCGTCTGGCCGCCAAACTGGACTATCACTCCTTGAGGCTTTTCTTTATCAATAATATTAAGGACATCTTCCAAAGTCAAAGGCTCAAAATAAAGTTTATCCGAGGTATCGTAGTCGGTAGAAACTGTCTCGGGATTAGAATTAACCATTATCGTTTCATAACCTAATTCTCTTAAAGCAAAAGAGGCATGGCAGCAGCAATAATCAAACTCTATCCCCTGGCCGATTCTGTTAGGGCCGCCCCCTAAAATGATTATTTTCTTACGGGACGAAGCCCTTACTTCGTCTTCGGTTTCATAAGTGGAATAATAATACGGCGTGAAAGCTTCAAATTCTCCGGCACATGTGTCAACTAACTTAAAAGTAGCTTCTATGCCTTTATCTTTACGCAGATCTCTTATGTCATCTTCACTTGTGTTGCTTAAATCCGCGATTTGCTTATCACTGAAACCGTATTGCTTGGCCTTTTTTAAAAGGCCGGCAGAAAGGTTCCCTTTACCTGTTTTTTCCTGCTCACTGTTTACCGTTTGCAGTATTTCCTGTTCCAACTTAACTATTCTTTGTATATTATATATAAACCAGGGATCAATGCCTGTAAGCTTTACTATTTCTTCAGGCAGATAGCCTTTTTGCAAAGCGTATTTAATATAGAATATTCTTGAAGCATTAGGTTCAACAAGCCTCTGTTTTATCTTTTCGTCTGATACCAAATTAAAATCTAACTTATTATCCAATCCGCAGTGGCCTATCTCCAAGCCCCTTAAACCCTTCTGCAATGCTTCCGGGAATGTCCGGCCGATAGCCATTGTCTCACCTACCGATTTCATAGATATACCCAGCACATCCTGAGCTTCGGGAAATTTCTCAAAAGTAAAACGGGGAATTTTTACTACGCAGTAATCTATGGCCGGCTCAAAACAAGCCGGGGTCTTAAGGGTAATATCGTTATTTATCTCGGAAAGCGTGTATCCGACAGCAAGTTTTGCCGCTATTTTGGCAATAGGAAATCCCGTGGCTTTTGAAGCAAGGGCCGAGCTTCTTGAAACCCGGGGATTCATTTCTATAACTACCATCCTGCCGGTTTTCGGCTCAACCGCAAATTGGATATTAGAGCCTCCGGTTTCAACCCCGATGGCCCGTATAATAGCAATTGCCGCATCACGCATACGCTGATATTCTTTATCGGTAAGCGTTTGCGCCGGAGCTACGGTTATTGAGTCTCCTGTATGAACCCCCATGGGATCGACGTTTTCGATTGAACAGATAACCACCACGTTATCATTTCTATCCCGCATGAGTTCAAGCTCATATTCTTTCCATCCCGTTATTGATTCCTCAATAAGGATTTCTCCGATTAAACTGTTTTTTAATCCCAGGCTGGCGATTTTTTCAAACTCTTCCTTTGTCCTGGCAATTCCCCCGCCGGTCCCGCCTAAAGTAAAGCTCGCCCTAACAATAGCCGGCAGGCCTAAATTCTTCATAGCGGATAATGCCTGCTCAAAGTTATAAGCTAGGCAACTTTTCGGCAAGTCTAAACCTATTTTTTCGATTGTTTTTTTAAACTCATCTCTATCTTCAGCCCTTTTTATTGTCTGATAGTCAGCACCAATCATCTTTACGCCATAAGACTCAAGCGTTCCATTTTCAAACAAAGCCATAGCGGTATTTAATCCTGTCTGGCCTCCTAACGTGGGTAAAAGAGCATCGGGCCGCTCCTTGGCTATGATTTTTTCCAGAAACTGACTGGTTATGGGCTCAACATAAGTTGCATCGGCAATCTCGGGATCGGTCATAATCGTTGCTGGATTAGAATTGACCAGCACAACTTCATAGCCTTCTTCCTTTAAGGCCTTGCAGGCTTGAGTCCCGGAATAGTCAAACTCACAGGCCTGGCTTATGATTATCGGCCCTGAGCCAATAATAAGAATTTTCTTAATGTCTGTTCTTTTTGGCATACTTAATTATGTATATTCGGATATTGTTTAAATAAAATCCTTCTGGTCTCAAGTCGCAAGTTTCAGGTTTCAAGTCTTAAATTATCTTAAAAAAACCTGCTACTTGTTACCTGGGACTTGCAACAGTTTCTCCAACTCATCAAAAGCTTAGAGTGTATTATTCGAAAGTTATGTTTACAGCCTACTCTATAGCCGTATCATTCATCGTTAGAGGGTTGCGCCTGCCTACCGGTAGGCAAGGTCTTAACTTCCCTATTCTTTATGTTTTTCAATCTTTTAGTTTTTATGTTCTTCGGTTTTTTGGTCTTTCAGTTTTTCAGT
>JBAYNQ010000161.1:0-3619 GCA_041678705.1 Candidatus Omnitrophota bacterium | reverse complement strand
GTTTTTAGTTCTTTAGTTTTCTGTTTTTTTGTCTTTTGGTTTTGCTTAACCTCAGCCTCAGCCTTAACCTTAACCTGCATAGCCTATGGTCTATAGACTGTAGGCTATGCGTGGACTTCTCTATATTCCTCCATCATCCGTATGAATTCTCCAAACAGATAGCCGGCATCATTAGGCCCGGGGCAACGTTCGGGATGGAATTGAACGGAGAAAACGGGCTGCTTAGTGTGCCGAAAACCTTCAATCGTATTGTCGTTGAGATTTTTATGCGTTATTTCGATAGTGTTCTTGTCTAAAGATTCCGGATCCAGGCAAAACCCGTGATTTTGAGAAGTTATGGAAATTTTTTTACAGCGTAAATCTTCTACTGGATGGTTGCATCCATGATGTCCGAATTTAAGTTTGTAAGTTTTTCCTCCTAAAGCTAAACCAAGAATTTGATGGCCCAGGCAAATACCGAAGAGAGGAACTTTGCCGATTAGCTGGCGCACAGTATCAATTACGCCGCCTAACGCCTGAGGGTCTCCCGGACCGTTAGAGATAAGTACTCCTTGCGGTTTATATCCGAGTATCTGCCGGCTGTCCATTGTCGAAGGTACCGTGACAAAACTGCAATTGTTGCTGGTTAGCTCTCTCAATATATTGTATTTTAGGCCGCAATCAATGACGACAACCTTGTACTTGCCTTCTTTTTCTGAAAATTTTATTTGTGGATTTGTTACTTCACTTACCAAATCTCTGCCCACAATCCCTGCCGAAGACCGGGCTGCCTCGATCAAAACGGCATCATCCAAACATTCAGTAGAGATAACCGCCTTCATCGCTCCTTTAGACCTTATCCTGAGAGTAAGCGCTCTTGTATCAACCCCCTCTATTCCTATGATGCCGTTTTCTTCAAGATATCGGCTCAAAGTATTTTTAGCCTGCCAGTTACTGGCTATCTGGCTGCATTCCCGGACTACGAAACCCTCAAGGAATATTTTTCTCGACTCGCTATCATCCGGATTAATACCATAGTTGCCCGATAAGGGATAAGTCATAACAACAATCTGGCTTTTATAAGAAGGGTCGGTTAATACTTCCTGATAGCCGGTCATACCGGTATTAAAAACTATCTCTCCGAAACTCTCACCTCCTGCTCCAAAAGCTGTTCCTTCAAAGACAGTCCCATCTTCTAAAGCTATTTTTGCTTTGTGCATTGCGGGCTTTCCTTTTATTTTTTGGCCTTCTTTTTAGGCTTTTTAATATCTCTGGGAGCTATCTCTTCTGTTGAGTGTTCGTTGCATTCCCATACAGGAAACTTACGCGGGAACGCACATTCCTCCTCCTGCCGGCAATTAACACATAAACCCTTCTCTTTCATAGCTTGCCTCCTTTTATAAACCCGGGCTCACGGATTCAGCTTTTAATCGGCAAAACCCGTAAGCCCGCAGTCTATTTTTGCAGAACTAGAAGTTCTTTTCGCTGCTTATTTACCGTTTAAAATGCTCTCTGCCTCCTGACGATAAGCATCCATTACATACGCGATACCGGAAACCTTGGCGGCTTCTTGGGTAAGGCTCATTATGTCTTTACGGGAAATCGTATTTAAACAAAAATTTCTGCTCCCGGCCATCAACTGCTGCAAACCTACCTTTATTTTTTGGGAAAAGGAATAAATTCCTATTGCTCCCAAAGGCATGTCATTGATATCTTTCCCGTACTTGTCGGCAAGCTCTTCATAACAAACAAAAATTTCCTTTACGGTTGAGCCAAATTCCGAGACATTAGGCGGAAGCTTGTTTTCCTTAATCCAGGTGCCGATGTTTTTTCCTACCATTCCCGGGATCATCAAAGCCCTTCCCATGCATACTGCCTTTACATAAGGAGCGCCCATGGCCAAAACTTTAAATACATGATCCTCGGATGAAAAACCTCCCGCGATGGCAATATCCGGAACACGCATGCCTTTTTGGCTCAAGCGCTGACAGAATTCATACGTCAAAGCCTGCAGGTAAAAGGTAGGGATTCCCCATTCTTCCATCATCCTCCAAGGGCTCATACCGGTTCCGCCGGGCGCACCGTCTATAGTCAGCAAATCTATGCCGGCAATAGACGAATATTTAATCGCCATAGCCAGCTCTCTCATGGCATAAGCGCCTGTCTTTAAAGTTATTCTCTTAAACCCTAAATCCCTGAGACGTTTTACTTCGTTCATAAATGCTTCTTCGGAAACAAACCCAAGCCGTGAATGACGCTCGAATTCCTTGATTGCTCCGTCTTTAAACGCCTGCTGGTTGGCATGCACGGAAGGGTCAGGTGTAACTATATATCCTCTTTTTTGAAGCTCCAGCGCCCTTTCCAAACTCTTAACTTTTATTTCTCCGCCAATGCATTTGGCGCCTTGGCCCCACTTTAATTCGATAGTTTCAAGATTGTGTTTTTTTCTTAAGTATTCTGCAACCCCCAGGCGTGTGTCTTCCACATTCATCTGCACAAGAATCTCTCCGTAGCCGTCATGGAATCTCTTGTACAATTCAATACGCCTGTCCATATCCGGAGCCTTGCTGATTTTGCCGTTTTTATCCAGCTCAAGCTTAGGATCTATACCGCAGACATTTTCACCGCAGACAAGTGTAACGCCTGATATGGCCGCGCCTACGGCAAAGTGCTCCCAATTTTTCCGGGCTATTTCCGTAGAACCAAGTGCGCCGGTAAAAATAGGTAGTTTCATTTTTACCTTTTTTTCCCAGCCGTATTCAGTTTCAGTATCCACCTTGGGAAAAGTCGCGGTATCCGGAGAACCTTCTACCCCTTTTGGTAAGCCTTTAGCCCCTAAGGCATACCCCTGAATGTTCAGGTGAGAGTAATCAATCGGGTAATCTTTGTCTCCTCCGGCGGTTATATCGCCGAAAGGCCCCGGATAGATAACTTCTCTGCCCCTGAACGTTGACTTAAACACTTCACAGTTACCCCGACAACCATCAACGCAACGCGAGCATAATCCGGAACCCGGAACTACACTCTTGGAGCGATTGAAGGTTTTGGTGGCATCATTTCCGTTTGGTCTTTGTAAATTCATGCCTCCTACCTCCTTAAAAATAGCACTAATCTTTTAGTAAACCTTTATTTAGATTTCCAATCTTAAGCTGAGGGCTGCAACTTAAATATTGAAAATATAAATATGACCGGATAATTTATGGTAATTTTTTGAGAAATTATTTTTTCCTTCTGGCATCATGAAAGTTTTTAAAAGAGCCTATTTCTATCTTTAATTTTTTAATCTTGGACGATAAAGTATTACGATTAATGCCCAATAGTTTTGCTGCCTTCAGCTGATTGCCATGTGTACGGCGCAGGATATTCTCAATCAAAGGCCTTTCTACAGCTTTAAGCAAAAATTCATAGATATCCCCCTCTCCCTAACCCAGGAAAAAAGTTTCGAAATCTTCTATAAGCTTATTTACTCCCGAAGCCGATTTCGGCTCCGTTTCTGACTGGTGATAGAATCTGTATACTTCTGGCGCCTTCAACTCTACCCCTCCCGAATTACTTTTTCTGCGGCTTTTTCATTTCGGCCACAGTAATAATGGCCTCCGCCACTTCACGCATGCTCTTGCGGTTATCCATACTATATTTG
>JBAYNQ010000160.1:0-3642 GCA_041678705.1 Candidatus Omnitrophota bacterium | reverse complement strand
TCTTACTCCGGAAACTATAACCGCTATGCCCACCAATATAACCAGTGCGTCCGCCGCCTTATACCAGGCAGCCTTATCGCCAATAAATCTGGCGGCTCCAAAAATAACCAGGCCGATACCGGAGGCCCCCAGCAATATCCAGCGTTTAATCCTTATCCCAGGGTAAAACCATTTTAATTTTTTTAAGATTTTCATGCCTTTCCTCTCTGAAGATTATAATTCGCAAGCAGCGGCTTTGTCAACAACAAAGGTGCATGCCGGATGCCTCTGGAGAAACGATGCCGGAAGACAAGAATCCATAGGCCCCTTAATGGCTCCGGCCACAGCTACAGATTTATTGGCCCCGGTAGCTAAAAGAACTATTTCTTTAGCCTCCAAAATGGTTGCTATGCCCATGGTAACAGCTTGCGTAGGAACTTGATCCCGGCTGTCAAAAAAACGGGTATTATCATCAATGGTTCTGGCAGTCAAGCCAACTTTGCGGGTGCGGGATTGCTTCGGGGACCCCGGTTCATTAAAAGCGATGTGTCCGTTAGAACCGATTCCTAAAAGCTGCAGGTCGATTCCGCCGGCTCCTTTTATAGCTTCTTCATAGCTACGGCAAGCTTGCTCGCAATCAGAAGCTTCTCCGTCAGGAACATGCGTATTCTTTTTATTTATATTAATATGATTAAATAAATTCTGGTTCATGAAAGAACGATAACTTTGGGGATGACTGGCATCCAGCCCGGCATACTCATCGAGGTTAAATGACTTCACTTTGCTAAAATCCACTTCCTTATTTTTCCCCATTTCTATTAACTCTTTGTACATGCCCACCGGAGTCCCCCCGGTAGCAAGACCCAGAACGATTTCAGGGTTGTTTTTTATGGCTTGAGCAAATATTGCGGCTGACTTTCTGGCCACTTCCTGCTTATCCTGACAAATTATAACTTTGGTTTTACCCAGCATAATCTCTCTGCCCATATTCACCCTCCTCCTAAATATGCCCTTTAAAATAAAAGCGCCCTCTCCCCACACTTTTAGCAGGGAAAAGACGCCTTTGTCTTATTCTTAAACAATATACCCCCGGATTTTAGTTGTCAAGTTTTTTCCTGCTCCTTGAGGCTAGATTGGCAAAAATATTGTGTGATTTTTGGATTGGTAAAATAAAGGATAAGGGCGCCGGGATAAATTATCTGGATAATAACTTTATTTATTATCGCCCTGTTAAATAAAGCCGCGAGAAAAGCTATGAGCACCACAAAAAAAGAGAATCCTAAAGTAACTCTTCTCGCCCACTCTTTTCTTAGCATTAGCCCTAAACCACTAATACAAAAAACCGCCGCAACCCCTATCTGGGCAATGAGTATCGCCGTTATTTGGGAAGGTTTTAAAGACATCCCGGGAAAGTGGAGTTTAAGCTCTTGAGAAAAATCCTGCTCTAGGGAAGGTGGGTGGTTGAACAAAAGCATAGCAGCTGTAGTCAAAGGCAGCACCCCGAAGACTACCAAGTTGGCCGCTGCAAATACAACCAGGCCAAGGGGTTTTTGTTCCTTTTTTATTGAATCCATTATTTAACCTGAATTTTACAAATAACTACGACCCCAGTCCGCCGCCAAGGGCGGCGAGACCTCGCCAACCTTGCTGGCAGGCCGGATTTTTAATGAAACTTTCCCGAATGAAATTCGGGATTAGTTGAATTAACCCCGCACCGAACGAGCAAAACGAGTTCTGGTGCGGGGGAACCGGCCAAGCATTGTTAACAAACCCTGCGCTTTAAAACAATACGACCCCAGCCGGATTTGAACCGGCGCCGTCGCCGTGAAAGGGCGATGTCCTGAACCAGGCTAGACGATGGGGTCGTTATTGCAGCTATTTGAATTTAGAAAGCTTTTTATTGTAAACCGCAGATATTTTTTGTCAATCTTCTTTTAGACTTCTTTTTCTTCCGGCACAATCCTGGCAACACTGGAAAGTTTGTCCCCTTTTTCTAAATTAATGACCCTCACCCCTTGAGTAGAACGACCGGATACTCTTATGTCTTTAACTTTACTCCTTATAAGAATTCCTTTCTGGGTAATGCACATTACTTCGTCATGGGGCTCAACCAAAATAAGAGTTTTTACCTCGCCGATCTTATCGGAAAGCTTAACATTAATAACTCCTTTGCCGCCACGGGATTGAAGCCGGTATTCATTAACATGTGTTCTCTTGGCAAATCCATTGGAAGTGGCCGTAAGCAGGTATGAGTCTTTCTTTTTAATAGCCTGCTGGATTAGGGCCATCCCAAGAGCGGCGTCGGATTTTCCCAACCTTATGCCTCTGACACCGCGGGATTGCCTTCCTGTAGGACGTATGTCTTTCAAATTAAACTTTATTGATAACCCTTTCTTTGTCGCTAAAATAACTTCGTCTTCTTCTTTGCTGACCGCTGCCCCCACCAGGGCATCTTGTTTTTCAAGAGTTATAGCAACAATGCCGCTTTTACGAATGTTAGAAAATAAATCCAGGGATGTCTTCTTGACCATACCATTTTTAGTCGCCATAAAAATGCAGCTTTCGGAATCAAATCCCTGAACAGCTAAAACCGTATTGACTTTCTCTTTCCCGGAAAGATTCAACACGTTGACTATGGCTCTGCCCTTTGAAGTGCGTGAACCGGTAGGTATCTCATAAGTCTTAAGGGGATAGATTTTCCCTTCATCGGTAAAAAATAGAAGTATGTCTTTGCTTGAAGCCACAAAAAGGTGTTCAACAAAGTCCGTGTCGCCTGTCCCCATGGCTGCTACCCCACGGCCGCCTCTTCTCTGCTGCCGATATGTAGTCAAAGGTATTCGTTTTATATACCCTGTCCCGGTTATACTGACCACCATATCTTCTTCGACTATCAGGTCTTCAACTTCTATCTCTTCTTTATCAGCTACTATCTCTGTGCGCCGGGGACTGGAGAATTTCTCTTTTACTTCTTTAAGCTCTTCTTTTATTAAATCCTCCTGTTTTTTCTCTGACGCCAGTATTGATTTTAGATACTCTATCGTCTTAAGCAGCTGCAGATATTCTTCTTCGATTTTTTTTCTTTCTAAAGCGCAGAGCCGCTGGAGTTGCATCTCCAAAATAGCCTGGGTTTGAGCTTCCGACAATTTAAATGCTTTCATCAGCGCGGCCTTGGCGTCCTGCGGGCTCTTTGATTTTTTGATTATTTCCACCACCCGGTCCAAAAATTTCAGGGCTATTTTGAGCCCCTCTAAAATATGGGCCCGCCATTGAGCTTTGTCCAACTCAAATCGCGTCCTTCGGATAATCACTTCCTTGCGAAAGTTGATATGGTGAAACAACATTTCCTTTAGATTCAGAGTTTGCGGTTTGCGATTGACCAAACAGAGAAATATAGCCCCGAAGGTGGTTTCCATGCTGGTGTGTTTATGCAGGCGGTTCAAAACGATATCTACTTGGCTGTCCCGTTTTAACTCAATGACTATCCTGATGCCGTCTTTATCAGATTCGTCTCTCAAATCGGAAACGCCCTCTACTCTCTTGCTGTTGATGAGATTGGCTATCTGTTCCATAAGAGTGGTCTTGTTCAGCTGATAAGGAATTTCTGTTACGATTATCTGGGTTTTATTTTTTTCTCTCTCTATGGTAGTTTTAGCTCTTACAGTA
>JBAYNQ010000159.1:0-3672 GCA_041678705.1 Candidatus Omnitrophota bacterium | reverse complement strand
TTATCTTTAAAAATAGGGGATAAGGTCCTTTATGGAAAATATTCTGGAACTGAGATTACTCTTGATGAGCAGGAGTATCTGATTGTCAGAGAGGAAGACGTTTTGGGCGTTATAGCATAATTTAAGGAGGTAAATATTTATGGCTAAACAATTAATTTTTAATGAAGATGCCAGAAAGGCGGTTTTGCGCGGGGTAGAGACTCTGGCCAGAGCCGTCAAGGTTACTCTTGGCCCTAAGGGGAGAAATGCTGTAATTGAAAAAAAGTTTGGGTCACCCACAATCACAAAGGATGGAGTTACCGTAGCTAAGGAGATTGACCTTGAAAACGCCTACGAGAATATCGGTGCGCAGTTGGTAAAAGAAGTTGCCGAAAAAACTTCCGATACTGCTGGTGACGGCACCACGACAGCCACGGTTTTAACCGAAGCTATTTTTAAAGAAGGAATAAAAAATGTAGCTGCCGGTGCCAACCCGATGGCTTTAAAACGTGGTATTGATAAAGCTGTTGCAGTTGTGATAGAAGAGCTTAAAAAGCTTTCTAAGCCCGTTAAAGACAAAAAAGAGATAGCTCAGGTTGCGACTATTGCTGCCAACGGCGATGCAAAAATTGGAGAGCTTATTGCAGATGCCATGGATAAGGTAGGTAAAGACGGGGTTATTACGGTTGAAGAAGCCAAGTCTATGGCTACTACTCTTGACGTTGTCGAAGGTATGCAGTTCGACCAGGGATATCTTTCACCTTATTTTGCTACCGACGCTGAAAAGATGGAAACAGTCCTGGAAGATCCTTATATTTTAATTTATGAGAAAAAAATTTCTAACTTAAAAGACATGCTCCCCTTGCTGGAAAAGATTGCCCGCTCAGGTAAGCCCTTAGCCATTATTGCCGAGGATGTTGAAGGCGAAGCCTTGGCAACTTTGGTTGTAAACAAGATAAGAGGAACTTTGACTTGTTGTGCCGTTAAGGCTCCAGGTTATGGTGATAGGCGCAAAGCCATGCTTGATGATATTGCTACTTTGACTGGAGGTAAGTCAATTACTGAAGATTTGGGGATAAAGCTTGAGAATGTATCTCTAGAAGATTTAGGAAGAGCTAAACGCATCAGAGTTGACAAGGAAAACACTACAATCGTAGAGGGTGCCGGAAAAACTTCTGATATTCAGGGCAGGATTAGCCAGCTACGTAAGCAAATTGAAAATACTGATTCTGACTACGACAGAGAAAAACTTCAAGAGAGGTTGGCAAAGCTTGCCGGCGGAGTCGCGGTTATTAATGTGGGTGCCGCGACAGAAACAGAAATGAAAGAGAAAAAAGCGCGAGTAGAAGACGCATTGCACGCTACCAGGGCCGCCGTTGAAGAAGGGATTATTCCCGGGGGCGAAGTTGGCATCTTGCACAGCTTGCCGGCCGTGGAAAAAATTAAAGCCGAGGGAGATGAGCAGATAGGCGTTAACAGCATTAAACGTGCCCTAGAAGAGCCCTTGCGACAGCTTGTTGCTAACGCCGGCTTTGAAGGTTCTGTAATCGTGGCACAGATTAAAAAAGAAAAAGCACCAATAGGCTTTGATGCCGAAAACAACAAAATTACCGACATGTTTGCTGCTGGCATAATCGATCCTACCAAGGTTGCCAGAACTGCCCTTCAGAATGCGGCTTCTATAGCTTCGCTGTTAATAACAACAGAAGCTGTTATAGCTGACAAACCTGAAAAAGAGGACAAGGGTTCTATGCCTGGAGGAATGCCTGGAGGAATGCCGGGAGGAATGCCGGGAGGAATGGGATATTAATCGGTCATAAGAAAAAAATGAAAAATCCCCGCTCTAAAAAGGGCGGGGATTTTTTTATGTCTTAGTTTCGGGTAAAAAGCCTTTAAATCCTATTTTCTAGTAGATTTTACCAAGAGGGGTGATATAATTTAATAGATGTAGTTTATGAAGTTAAGGCTAAGTTTTCAATCGTTTGCAGTTTAAGTGCTACGATTCAGGAGTTTGCGACAAAATAAGGAAATTGGTTGAGGAGGTTGACTAAAAAAGGTTTTATGACAGATGAATTTTGTCTAACCCAAGTCGGAGCAAATAACCTTGAGATAGGCCTTTTTCGTTATGAAATGGTTCCTGGCAAAAGGTTCACGGATGTGAATTCTTCTCTGTACCGGATGTTTGGATGCGCCAGCCGGAGGGATTTTCTTAAAATAGCATTGGATGATTTGTTCGTTGATTCTACCGAGAAAGAAATTTTTCTAAAAATACTGCAGAGGAATAAGAATATAAAGCTTTTCGAAGCCAGTTTTAGGCACAGGAGTGGTAAGCCTTTTTGGGCGAGCGTTACGGCTGCTTGTGTATTCACTAAGAATAATACCGAATGTATTGAGGGTATAATCCAGGATATATCTTCAAAAAAATCAGTGCATAATTCTATGCTCATGGAGAGAGATTTCTTGAAAAACCTTCTTGATAATATTCCAGATGCTGTTTACTTTAAGGATAAAAATAATCGCATAATGAAAGTCAACAAATTTTATATTAAAGGGACAGGATTGCGTGAAGAAGAGATCCTGGGCAAAACAGATTTTGATTTTTTCCCCTATGAACAAGCTAAGCAAATGTTAGAGGACGATAACTATGTTTTACTTACCGGCAAGCCCATTGTAGGCAAGATAGAAAAGACAAACCTTCCCAATGGGGACTGGAATCAGGTGATTACAACTAAAATTCCCATGTATGACCATCTAGGCAAAGTTATAGGAACCATGGGGATAACCAGAGATATGACCGCTCATGCTAATCTTGAAGCCCAGAGGGTTTCGATGATGATCAATGCTTTGGAGGTGTTGGGTAAGGCGTTAGAGATGAGAGACCCATATACCTTTAGTCATACCCGCCACGTGGCGGGTATAGCTGAAGAAATTTCTCGGGCTCTGGGATGGAATGAAGATAGGCTCTTAGCCATGAAGCTTGCAGGTGAACTTCATGATCTTGGAAAAATAAGTATCCCCTTAGATATTCTCAACAAAGCGGGTACTCTGCATAATTTAGAATACAGCCTGATTCGGGAGCATGTCAAAAATTGTTACAACCTTATAAAAGATATAGAGTTCCCTTTTCCTTTAGCAGAAATAATATATCAGCACCATGAACGCCTGGATGGTTCCGGATACCCCAGAGGTTTAAGGGGGGATGGTATATTGATGGAGGCGAGGATATTGGCGGTAAGTGATGTGTTGGAGGCGATGACTCATCATCGCCCTTATCGGGCGGCTTTGGGTTTAAAAAAAGCCTGCCAAGAACTGGAAGAAGGAAAAAATATCCGCTATGATTCAGAAATCGTTGACGTGGCCTTTAAGCTAATTAGAAAAAACGGCAGGAAAGAATTTTGGATAGATGGCTAATCTGCTAGTCACAATCCTGCGTTCTTGAAAATTAACGCGCCATTTCACATTCAGTAGGTTTAACTTTCTTCCCATAGAAATTCGTTAAAGCTTTGAGATTTCTGCTTGAGGCCGAGTTTATGGAGGCTTGGCTCTTAACTGGATGTCTAAATCTTAAAAATAAACTTTTAGCTCTAATCATAAATTTTTGGATAAAATAAATACCCCTCTGGGGTGGTATAATTTGTTTGCATAGCACTTATTTTTGTGTTATAAGATATCTTTAAAAACGCGATTACAATT
>JBAYNQ010000158.1:0-3694 GCA_041678705.1 Candidatus Omnitrophota bacterium | reverse complement strand
GCGCAATATCTTTAGCTGCGGTATAGTTCTCGAACCCTTTACGCCGGCTGCGAAAATCCATCATCTTCCGGGAAAGATAAGTTTTAGCAAGGCCCATGTTTTCAAATTTAAGATTAAGATATTCACTGCCTAACAGGCTTATAACTTTATTGGTCGCGGTATTGTCACTTACTGATATCATGTATTCTAATAATTCCTTGAAAGTAAGCTTAAAAGGGAGCTTTTTTTTCTTAAGCTCTCCTGAACCGCCGGTAATATCTCTTTTATTAATCACAATTTCCTCATTCAAAGAAATTTTCCCTTCTTTAACTGCCTCCAGGGAAGCTGCCAAAATAGGAATCTTTATCAGGCTCGCGGCAGGAAATCCCTCATTATCGTTTCGAAAAGCCCTCAGGCTGGGAACCTTCAATTCCTGTAGATATAGAGAGTAATCCAGTCCCGAATGCTTGGCGTTTATCTCGATATCAGAACATATTTTCTTTAACAAACAAACCTTTGAGTCGAATCCTTTTATACTCAAAAACAGAAAAAAAACGAGCATAAATATTAAGACGAATAAGCCTGCCGCTATGAAAAAATTCTTATTTTTCATATTTACAATATCTTTTTTATGCCTGGCTCT
Source organism: Candidatus Omnitrophota bacterium (assembly GCA_041678705.1). Classification (GTDB taxonomy): domain Bacteria; phylum Omnitrophota; class Gorgyraeia; order Duberdicusellales; family 4484-171; genus JAQUWY01. The sequence goes on along the minus strand of JBAYNQ010000158.1, from coordinate 3,072 downwards.
AAGGAAGCATCCTTTCTCTGGGATCTACTCTCCAATGGTGAGCCGCCACTAAAATCGCAAAAAACAGAGTATAAATAAGCCAGTCCCTACCTATCAAAATCAAAGACAGCCGAGAATACCCTCCATAGGCAGAACTTATCTCCTCAAAGAATGATGAAGCCAAAATTGCCACAAGCACTAAAGGGGCAACAAACTTGACACAAATATCCCACCACCCGCGCAGACGCCAGCTGCTATAATGATTTATGTGTTGTCTCAAGCGATTAGATTTGTATATCCATCCCAATATAACGGCTTCGAGAATCGCCGCGACAACCAAGCCATATTGAGTTAAAAAGTGGTCAACTATATCAAGCCAGTATAATCCTGCCTGCGTAGTAAAGATAACACTCCCTAAAAAACCACATACTGCCAGACTTGAAGCAACAGCCTTTCTTGAATAATGAAATTTATCGACTATACCTGAAGTAAAAGCTTCAATAATAGATACAGAAGAAGACAGGCCGGCAATAACCAGGCTGCCAAAAAACAAAACCCCGAATATTCTTGAAAACGCCGGCAAAAGACTGATAGCTTTGGGAAAAGCTACAAAAGCCAAGCCTATCGACTCAGACACAACACTGCCAATAGGCACAGAAGTGGTATGCGCCATATAGCCTAATACCGCAAAAACCCCTAATCCGACAAACAATGAGAATAAACAGTTTATTACGCTTATCACGAGCGAGTCCCTAACAATTTCGCTTTTAACCGGAAGGTAAGACGCATAAGCAATCATAATTCCGAATCCTAAGCTTAAAGTAAAAAATATCTGGCTGAATGCATCCATCCAGACCTTGATATCCATAAGGCGGGAAAAATCAGGCCTCAAATATACAAGCACGCCTTCCCTGGCTCCGGGGAGCCTTAAGCCCCAAAATACGATAATCGCGGTCAAGGCAAAGAGCAACGGCATGAATATCTTATTCGACCTCTCAAGGCCTTTCTGGACTCCTTTAAAAACAATCAGCCAATTCAAAAACCATACTAAAAGTAATGAGAAAATTATTCCCGTCCTTACATCCCCGATGTTAAACGGCCCTTTGCTGACCATAAGAAATTTTTTAAAGAAGAAAGCGTTGGTATCCGGGCCCCAGCCAAGATTAAAAGAAAAAAACAGAAAACTCAGGCACCAGGAAATAACTACCGAATAATACAACACGATTCCAAACATTACAAAAATTACCTGCCACCAGCCTAGCCATTCCCATTTTCTGGAAATACTGGCAAAACTGGCTGGAGCTGACCCTCTCATTTTATGGCCCAGGCCAATTTCTAAGATCATCAAAGGTATGCCCACGATAAAAAGAGCGGTAATGTAAGGTACAAGAAAAGCTCCCCCGCCATTCTTATAACAGAGATAAGAAAATCTCCAGATATTACCAAGGCCAATGGCTGAGCCTACCGCAGCAAGAAGAAATCCAATATGTGTTTTCCACTGAGGGCGATGATGTGCTAAAACAGGATTTTTCATTTAATATAACGCTTGATTATCTATCCGGAACGAAACTCTCTATCATGTCATCGCAGGTACCATATGATTTATCCGGGCCCAACGACCTTATTACCGGCGGAGCCGTATCGCACCAGGATTCTCCGCAGATATTCCTGCATTCGGCATAAATAAAATTACTGCCTGTGTAACGGCCGCTTGCGCAACTAGCCACCTGGATAGTACTTGGAGGGCAAACTCTATTTGTGCAAACACAATAGCTACCGTCGAAAGCGTAAGGCACCCCCCAAGGATCATACGCTTTAGAAGCATCTATGTAAGGCCCATCCCAAGCAGCTACTTCGCTCTGGATCCATACGCAATCCGGATCGCCCGCAGAAGGAACTCCAGGCGTAGGCAGAACAGTCAAGCCTGCGTTTTCAGAATCAATACGCAAAACAGCATCGACAAAGGTAAGCGCGGGGCAACCCCGGGGAAACTTCCCGGTATCCGTATACAGCATGCTTATGGCAGTCTTTATGGCACCGAGATCTGCCCGAACTTTAGCAATTTTTGCTTTTTCAATAGCCCTGAACGCATTAGGCGCCACTATCGCCGCTAATACAGCAATAATGGCAATTACGACTATTAATTCTATTAGTGTAAAGCTTTTCTGCTTTTGTGAAGTGTTTTCCATAATTAATATTTTATCATATATCTACCTGTAAAAAATATTTATTCGCACTTAATCTTTGAGTTATTTTAATATAGTCGATAAGGGATAATTCCTGCGGCCTGGCATGAGAATCGATGTCAAGACCAGAAAAAAAATCGCATTTATTTTTTGCCCCCGGCACTAGACTAGTTATCTTCTTCCTCGGCTGTGAAAAGGCCGTATTGATAATTTTAAAGAGAAGCTCTTCATCCTCAACCTTATAAAGAGGTTTCCTGTAAAATTCTAAAGAAACAAAAGTGGAGCCTACTTTAGGCGCAGGCTTAAAAGCCCCGGCCGGAATATCAAATTGCCTCCTAACATCCGCATAATACTGTACGTAACAGCTTAAAGCGCAGTATGATTTTGTCGCAGGAACGGCTGTTAACTTGTGAACAAACTCCTTCTGCAGAGTAAGCTGTGCCGAGCGAATACAACACCGGTTACGAACCAAATATTCAACAAGATTGCTGCTTATATAATAAGGTACATTGCCAAAAACCACTACTTTTTTATTCAATTCTTGTATCGGAAAATTCAATATATCTGAACAGATAATTTCTACCGATTGTGTATCTTTAAACTTCTGTCGTAATAGGCGGCACAATCTAGAGTCTATCTCCACGCAATAAAGTTTGTTCGCCGCTTGAGCGATACAGGAGCTTAAAACACCTTCTCCCGGGCCTATCTCAAGAACGTTCTTGCCTTTAATGTCTAAAGTCGAAACTATTCTCTTTATATACTTTTTGTCTTTTAAAAATACCTGCCCCAGGGAATGCTTCTGTTTAATCATACTGTTACATTGAGTATCATGTCACAGGCCAAGCTATCGGCTTGCGATATTCGGTTCTCAGTTAGTGTTTTTACTTCTTTAGTTTTTATGTTTTTC
>JBAYNQ010000157.1:0-3749 GCA_041678705.1 Candidatus Omnitrophota bacterium | reverse complement strand
CGAAAACAATGGCCGCCTTGAACAGATAGTAAAGCAACTACAGAAATTGTATGATGTTCTAAAACTGCAAATAAGGCATGATTATGACCATACTTTATTTAATCGTATGCATGAGCTTATTAAGGGAGGGGCCTGTAAGTTATAACTTATAAGCTCTAAGAATCAAATGCCAAAAATTATGAGTCTTATGCCTTAAGGCTTGGGTTTCAAGTCGCAGGCAACAAGTTTTTTCGAGAGGTAATTTGGGACACGACGTTTACAGCGTGTGGCTTGTAATCTGTGACTTGGATATTCTCTAAATAGCCATTTATCTTGTCAATAAATGGCAGGTGTGTTAAAATCTAATCACTATGAATGAAATTATCTACTGCATTGGCTTGCCCAAAAATGGACGCTTAAAATCAATTCCTAAGAATCTTTCCAATGTTTCTTTTAAAAGAATAGCCAGGTTAAAAGATATTGAGAAAACAGGGCCGTCTCTTGTGGTGGTGGATGAGAGTTTTTTCGGGAAAAAAACAAAATTTAATTTTGCCCTTTTGGCTGGTAAAGTTTGTCTTGCCCATTTTAAAGAAGCCGAAAAGAGACATTTCACTACAATCAAAAAATTTAATTGTTTCGGATATTTTACCGATCAAGATTCAAAACCCGAAGTTTCTTTTAAATTTAAGCGGGCGCTGAAAGTTCTCGCGTCCGTGCGCCAGATCTATAAAGCAAGAGATGAGCTTACCAAAAAGGAAGAGCAGATTCAAAAGATGACCTTGGTGGATCCTTTAACCGGGTGTTATAACTGGCGTTATTTTCTAAACCGTCTTGCTCAGGAAATAAACCGCAGCCGCCGCTATCTTTACAGTATCTCATTCATAGGTATTGATATAGATAATTTTCGCCAGATAAATGAGATTTATGGAGTTAAAGTTGCCGATCAAGTTACCAAGGATTTAGTTGCTCTTCTAAATAAAACGTTAAGAAAAGAAGATGTTCTTTGCCGCTGGAGAGGGGATGAGTTTTTTGTTATTGTCCCTCATCTTGAAAGTAGAAATAACTACAAGGTGGCAACGAGGATAAGAAATAAGATAAATTCGCATAAGTTTAAGTATCGAAATTTAGCAATAAGCATAAAAGCCAGCATGGGTGCTGTTTCTTCCCCGGAAGATAATCTTTTTAACGCCAGAGATATCGTTGGCGCTTTGAATAGGTGTCTTGTTTTGGCTAAACGTAAGGGCGGGAATACTATAGTTTTGCATTCTGAGTCCAAGTTTAAACATATTCCAAAGGAAAAAGACAAGGCTAACATTGTAGATTTAAGAGGAAAGATTGAAAAAATGAACGTTCTTATGACCAGGGATTTTCTTGAGATGGTTTATGGATTTGCCCGGGCAATAGAAGCCAAGGATTCTTATACCGGCAAGCATGTTGAATATACGGCTGTTTTAGCCGAAGAAATAGCCAATAGCCTGAAATTATCTAAGAACGAGGTTGAAAATATTAAGCATGCCGCTGTTTTGCATGATTTAGGAAAGGTGGGTATAGACGGCAATATTCTTTCAAAAAAAGGCCCCTTGACTTCCAAAGAGAGAAGCATTATTAAAACGCACCCTTCCATTGCCGCCGGAATCTTAAAGGATATTCATAGCTTGCGGGGAGCTATTCCGGCAATTCTATACCATCACGAACGCTATGACGGTAAAGGCTATCCGCTTGGCCTTAAAGGAGAAGAGATACCTTTAAGCGCCCGGATTGTTTCTGTGGCCGATGTTTACCAGGCGCTTGTTTCCGATAGGCCCTATCGCAAAGGTTTTATTAAAAAAGAAGCGATAAAGATTATCAAAGATGAATCCGGCAAGCAGTTTGACCCTAAAATAGTAAAAGTGTTTGAAAGAGTAGTTAAGAAGTTAAATGGCCGAAGATGAATTGCATATGCAAAGAGCCTTAGCCCAGGCTCGCCGCGCGTTAGAAGAAGATGAAGTTCCCGTGGGCGCTGTCATTATATACAAAAATAATATTATAGCTAAAAGCTATAATCAGGTTGAAAAACTTAAAGATCCTACCGCTCACGCTGAAATGCTTGCCATAACTCAAGCCGCCAGTTTTCTTAAGTCTAAATGGCTGACTGATTGTGTGATGTATGTTACTATCGAGCCTTGTGCTATGTGCGCCGGAGCGCTAGTTTTGAGCCGTATAAAAAAAGTGGTTTTTGGGGTAGCTGACCCTAAGACAGGGGCTTTTGGTTCAAAACTAGACATAAATTCTCTAGGCTTAAATCATCAGATAAAAGTTAAGAAAGGCGTGCTTTGTGATGAATGCTCAGCTATCATTAAGGTTTTTTTTAAAGGCAAGCGAAAAATAGCCTAAAACCTGCCATTTATAACCTCCTGTTCAAAACTCCTATTTAGCCTTTAAAACCTTCATTTTAGAAGATTTTTTAACTTTTTTGGAGAAAATAGACAGATTGCCTTGAAAAAATAATAGAAATATGTTACCTTTTCTACGGATGCGGTTTAGTGATTCCGAACTTGTTGTTAAAAAGCCACGGGTTCGGATTTTCTTTTTAAGGAGTTTTAAATGAATGCTTTAGAAGAAAGAAGGCAGTTTCCCCGAGTAAAAGTGTCGTTTCCGGTTGAATGCAAAACTCTTCCCTCCCGCAAGTATTTTTATACAGTCAGTAAGGATGTCAGCATGATAGGTATGAAAATCCTTATCAACGGCTTTATTCCTCGGGATAGGCTTTTGCGTTTGGACCTCAACCTTATCGATAAAGTCTTGGAGTTGAAGGCAAAAATAGTCTGGTGTAACCGCGAGAGAATGTCTGATAAGTATTCAGCAGGTTTACAATTCGTTGAATTGGGCCAGGACTGCCATAAGACTTTGACTCAATTCTTAAGCAATGTCTGCCTTGCCTGAGCTTCGGTACTTCTTATAAAACCTTTAAAACTTACTAAAAAACAGCTCTAAAACTAAAAATAGGGGCTTTTTTAGCCCCTATTTTAGGAGAATTGAATGAGTTCGTTTAAGGCCTCTTCCGTGGCTGGCGGTGCCTCTTTACACTTGAAGTATAAAATAAATAAGCCTGGTTTTCAATGCTATAGAGGCCTAGTTTTGGAAACGTTTCAATTCTAAGCTCTATCCTTAAGCGCTACCTTTGTTCATTAAGCCGTTTCTGATTGATTATTAATATTTTTCTGTTGAAAGAATCAGTTTGTGGTAGTATTATTATTCAATAGATATTTACCAAAAATTTCAATTCAGGAGGGGTGGGCGATGGTTGAGATAGTGCGCGAGAGGGGAATGAGTTGGAAAACATTTTTCCAGGCAATTCTGTTAATGTGCGCTTTGGGGTTTATGTTTTATATTGTATACCCTAAATATCAACACGGTTTCAAGCTGCCTTACAGGGCCAATAAGATTACCGGAAAAGTCGAATACTGGATGAATGGCAAATGGTATGTGCTCAAAGATAAAGACAAGCAAAGCTTGTTTGCTAGGATTGGCGATAATAATCTTTACAGAATTCCCGAAAAAAAACTTGCTTTAATTAAACAGGCCCTTAATAGGCAGGCAGATAAATAGCTCTCGATTTTTATATTTTGTCACTAGTTATATTTTTGTATAATACCGCTATTCCCGCCGGCCACAGTCCACAGTCGATAGTCCACGGTCCACAGACTATAGGATATCCAGGATGAGGCTGAGGTTAAGAAAAACCAAAAAACCAAAAAACAGAAAACTAAAGAACTAAAAACAGAAAGACT
>JBAYNQ010000156.1:0-3759 GCA_041678705.1 Candidatus Omnitrophota bacterium | reverse complement strand
GCTTATCGCCGCGAAGTAATCGTCGTCAATAAGATACAGGCTCCACGTCACGCTTATCGTGCCTTGAGCCAGAGACCGCGTTATGTTCGTGTTAGCCGCGTCTATGCTCAGTAATTCCCCGTAGTACGTTCCGGGCGGCGGGACGTTGGTATGGCCCATAGTCCAGGAAAGATTAGTGGTTCCCGCTGTAAATCTGCCGTTAGGAATGTCGGCATATAACGGGCCTGTCTGCGGCTTGGACAGTCGGAACCCGTATGTCATGCCCTGATTTAGCGGAGCGGTCCCGCTGAACCCAAAGCTGAACGCCTGATCATCGTACCCGGAAATCTGAAAGCTGAAATCGCTCCAGCTTCCGTCGCACACGTCATCCAGATTCAATGCCGCCCGGTTAGTCTTGACCGACACCCCGCCATGACAGACGGCGGCGGCCATGAGCAGGATTGTTGCAAGCAGTTTATTCTTCATCTTCTTCTTCTTTCCCTGTGATGATAACCCCCAGCCTTCTTGTAGCCTGTATGCGAAATTCTTTCTTGGCGGCGCGCACTGCTTTTTTCCACTGCTTGACATAGTTTTCGACGATAATGTCTTCCGGGACATCGCCAAAACTCTTTGCATATTTCGATATAATCTCGCCATGTAACTTGTTTAGCTTTTGCAGTAAATCTCGGTCTCTACCCACGCGGTATTTTTTACCCTGCTTATCCCGAATAATCATTTGCGCGCTTGGTACGGACGGAAAAACGTCAACATCCATACCGGCAGCATCGGCCCGTGCTTGCAATTCCACGAGGAACCGCGAAGTTGGATGAAGGTCTTTCGTTTCTGTCTTCAACGGGTCGAAGCCTGAAAGAAAGCTCGGCATAGTCGGAACCGTCTCGCCGGTATAGGGACTGTATATCTTAGGCACCCGTCTGTCGTATTCTTCGCGGCTCCTGACAACCCCGTAAGTCAAAGCAAACTCGCGGTCAATCATGTTCTTGAAATAATCCAATCCAACACCGACCGGCCTTCGTTGACGGAGTTCGCGGTTAGCCATCTTTGTTATGTGCTTCAACTCGTTAGGCGCATACGGGGATGATGCTACGTTGAACGCATTTGGGATAAAATCTTCCCAGTCCCCCTCGATCAATGCGTTCAAAGTGACCTGTGTGCCCTGCGCTACAGTTGACTGCAAGGCTACCCCCAAAGCATTCTGTAATCGCTGTGCCCCCATGCTCGTAAATAACTCTGTGGCCCGTCCTATTTCTTCCGGCCTTTTATCTTCTCGCTCCCGCTTTCTTGCTATGTTGGTCTCACTCTGCCAAGCCAATCCAGCTGGCCCAAGCATCTTGCTGTCTATTGTCATGTCACCGGATTTGTATGCAGGATTTTTACCTGCCAAAGCACGTGTAAGCCCCGATATATTGAACCTGCCAAGTCCCATACCTTCTTGAATTTTGGTACGTTCTTTGGTTTTCTGCTTGAGTTCTTCATAGGTCGGCGTCATTATATTATTTTCCGCAAGCCATACACCGATTCCAATATGAGCAGACGCAACGGCAAACATGGCAACTGACTGTTCCGTGGATCGGATTTCTTTATCACGGCGCTGTTCGGCGGCTTTCGCCGTTTGTAGATACCGCGCTTTCTGCCCCTTGTTAGTCGCGGCATTTGCTTTTTTTATTGCCGTGCGCCGCTTTACCTCGGCATCTGTCGCTTTGACGGAGTGAGCAAATGCCTCTAAGCCGCTAACCTTAGGGTCAATTGTTCTTGCCGTCCACTTGGCAAGGTTCATTAAAGTCGTCATATACGGCGAAGTCGTTGCTCTTAGAACAATCTCTGCCGCTGGTCCCAATGGCTTCAACAAGACCGGCCCTGCTGCGGATGACCGACGAACTTTCCCCATAGATTCATTCCACCATTTAGCGATAGCGTTTTCCTCCTGGAACGATACTTGCTTCGCTTCCGCTTCCGCAATCATCAACGCCTCTTTTGGCGGGGCTTCAATAAATCTTTCCAACGCTTCGCCGCTCAATCCAAACTCGGTCTTCCCGATGTTTCGTAATTGCATTCTACGAACAGGGGCGATAAATGGACGGTCGCCGAACGGTAACATTCGCAGCATTCCCGTTGGAATCATACCCATAGCTTCCATCGCTTTTGCTGCCAGGATTTTCCCCGGAACCTTACCATCCGGCCCCACCGGTAAATTGGACTTGGATGGATCCCGGTAAAACTCTACAAGCTGTTGAATAGCTCGGAACGGTCTCGCTCCCCTTACCCGCTCGCCCAACGGCCTCGTGGTGCCGGTCGGAGTAAAGCCATGCCGCGCCGCCTGATAAGCCTCGCGGCCCCCTTCAATAAAACCCTTCTTGAAGTCGCGCCAACTCGGAAGGCTAGTGGTGGGCGTCGCCTTCTTGCCCATACCACGCATAATCGCAACCCGAGCCTGATCTATTCCCCGCGTCAACGCTGACCGTGGCCCGTACACCAGCGGAATGAACGTCATGTTATAGACAGGGTTACGCGCAATGGAAACATGGGTCAGTAATGCGCCCTGTATTTGTTCCATGTATTGTTTTGCAAACTCGGCAGGCGCAAGATCCTTGAGCGTCCCCTGCGCTTTGAGTGTTGCCTGAGCCAACTCGCGGCGCATTGCGGTCAGCTTGTCTATACCTTCTTGGAACGGGATTTTTCCCTCGCCAGCCCGGAACTTGTCCTCGTATGCCTCGACCTCACGGGACAACTGCTGCACCTTCTCAAACTGTAATTGCAGCTTGAGTTTCGTTCCTTTACGCATGGAAAGATCGTGTTTCTTGAGTTCTCGCTCGACCTTCGAGACTTCTTGTCGCGGCGTTCCTACCGTCATTTCTTGCCATGCCCGCAACTGGTAGCCATGCGCTCCGGCTTCGCTTCCGGCCTGCGTAGTCAGCCGGTCAAGTTTGGCCTCAGCTTCAGATGCTTTCTGCGTAAGTTCTATTTTATTTTCGCCAGTTGCTTTTTCAGCGGCCTCCACAGCCTTGCTCCATTCAGTCGCAGCACGGTTGGCAAGTTCGGCGGCAGCGGATGTTCCCAACTCGCGGCCACCTATTTCATCGGACGCTCTTTTGTCCACCAACGATTGAAGGTCTGACTCAGACAGCTTGCCTACATAGCCTTTGATTTCCTTCGTGGAAACGACGCGATAGAAGTTGGCCGGGTCTTCTTTGATTGCCGCCGCCTTTGTTCGGCTAACTTCATCTCCTGCCTCTGCTAAGTGATCGGCTATGGTCTTAACGCCCTTCATCAGCTTTTCTTTTGGCGTCTTCATTTCAACCGGTTTCGGTGGCAATTCAACACGGGCAGCCGGTGCCTTCGGTGGTTTCACGGGCGGCTTCGGCGTCTCCGGCCTTGCAAGTTCCTCGCGCAACTCGGCCTGTATCTCGCGTTGTTCGGCGGGGGTTAGGGGTTTGTCGGCGGGAGTCGGTTCTACGGGCGGTCTCTTAGCTGCCATCTTCGCCTTGAGTGCCGCAACAGGGGTAGGCTCAGGCTTTGGTTGCGTCTCACCTGTTAGCGGCAACTTAGCTTGCGTCTCACCAACCGGCTTTTCAGTAGAAGCAACCGACTTCACTTCAGCCGCCATCGGCTCTGCCTGCTTTGCGGATTCGGCCTCAGCCACTGTTTTCGCTGCCTCCGCTTTCGTAAGGCTCTCGTCAACACGCTGCATCCCCGCCTTAATAATCTCGTCCGCTCGTTCCTTGCCAACAGCCTGCTCCAACGGTGCGCGTAACCGATCCGCTG
>JBAYNQ010000155.1:0-3784 GCA_041678705.1 Candidatus Omnitrophota bacterium | reverse complement strand
CGACATGAAGAAAATGCTTCTTGAAGAAGTTAAAAAAACTTTCAAGCCGGAGTTTTTAAACCGTTTAGACGAAATAACGGTTTTTAAACCTTTAGGTAAAAAAGACCTGGAAAGAATCGTGGATATAGAGATTTCTTATGTTAATAGCAGGTTGATTGAGCAGGGTTTTCAAGTCCAGATGACTCCTAAAGCTAAAGAATTTTTTATTGAGAGAGGATTTGATCCAGTATTTGGCGCCCGGCCGCTCAAAAGAGTTATTCAAAGATTTCTAGAGGACCCTTTAGCCGAAGACATAATCAAAGGAAGGTTTAAAACCAAGCTGCAGAGAAAAAATGAGCCTGAACCGGTAAAGGTCAAAGCTGTGCGTAAGGGAGAAAATCTGGAATTTGAATGAAATCCGGATTGCTTCTTTTTAGCCTTTTGATTTTTTTGATTTTTATACCTGGAGTAAGTTGTTTTGCTCAAAGTCAGGAAAATTTCGTTGAAATCGACTTAGACAATCATCGCATAGAAATTGTCAATTTTTATCTTGGCAGCCACAGCATTAGCGGCAAGGGAGTTTTAAATTTCAGTATCCAGAACGGTTCTTTGACAGTTCAGTTAGAAGCAGAAGATATAAAGGTTAACGACAAAGCTTTCGGTTGGCTTAAGCTAAAACTTGAAAAAAGAGGCAGTATTATTTTTATACAGCAGCTTGTCTCTTCTCAGGGTAGCGTGAAAGGCCAGGTTGATTTAACCAAAAACGTAGTTGCTTTAAATATCGAGAGCCAATGGTATGAAAAATCTAAATTACTTGAAGGGCAGATATGTATGAAGGTAAAAACTTGGGGTAAAGTCGGTGAATTTCTTACCAGTGGTTATTTTACAGTAGATGATGGCATTTATAAAGGCAATGCTTTTTCAAGCCTACGTTTAGACTTTATTGGCAGGCCACCCTTGCTTAACATCACAGATTCAGAGCTAATACTTAAAGATGGAACCTCTCTTGAAATAAGCGGAGTCCTGGATTTAAGGGATTTTTCCAATGTTATGCCCGGAGCTACCTTTACGGCACAAAAAGTTTTTATTGGGGACTGGCAAGTTTTTTCTGAAGACAAAAATAGTGTAGGTTTAAAAAAGAATGTCGATGATAAGATAGACGTATTTTTAAATGCTGAGGGGCTAGAAGAAGATGAAAATTCAGGGCCCAAAACAGAAGTTCGTTACAACCTGAAAGATAACAATTTTTTGAAATTTAAGATGGAAGATGACCAGACGACTTTAAAGATTGAACAAAGGAAGGATTTTTAATGATATTGCTCAGGCGAGTAGCAGAGTTGTTTCATTATTTAGGAAGTATTGGGTTCTTAATCAAAGATACATTCGGCTGGCTGTTTACAAAGAAGAGAGATTTTAAGTCCATTATACGAGAGATAGTCTTTATAGGAATAGACAGCCTGCCCTTAGTTTCTTTGATCGCTTTTTTTATAGGAGTTATAATAGCTTTCCAGACCGCTTACCAGTTAAAAGCTTTTAGCTCTGAGATTCAGCTGGCGCCTTTAGTGGCTCTGTCCTTAGTCAGAGAACTTGGCCCGGTTATAGGCGCTTTGATCGTAGCTGCTCGCATCGGAGCTTCTATTACTGCCGGGATAGGCTCTATGAAGATAAGCGAACAGATAGACGCCCTTGAAACATTCGGCGTTTCTCCCATAGATTATCTGGTAGTGCCTAAATTCGTTACCTTACTTGTTTGCATGCCGGTGCTTATTATTTACGCGGATTTTCTGGGGATTTTAGGAGGATATGTTGTAGGAGCTTCTAAGTTTTCTATTAGTTTCGGGCTTTATTTTAGGATGACTTTTGATGCTTTGGGAGGCCGCGATATATTAAGCGGCCTTGCCAAGAGTGTTACTTTCGGCAGTATCATCGCTTTTGTTTCCTGCTATGAGGGTTTTCAGCCATTTTCTTCTATAGATGTTTCCCGGTCGGTTACTAATTCGGTAGTGCGTTCGTTCATATTAATAATCGTTTTCGACTGTATATTGACGGCTATTTTTTATTTTGCAGGTGTTTAACCAAGGTAGTTTATCAGGAGATCGATGATAAAAGTAAGAAACCTTTGTAGGTCGTTTGGAGAAAAACAGGTTTTAAAAGGAATAAATCTTACTGTCAACAAGGGCGAGACATTCCTGCTTATCGGAAGAAGCGGTGCCGGGAAGTCCGTACTTCTTAAAAATATTATCGGACTCTTGCGGCCTGACTCCGGGACAATAACTATTGACGGGGTCGAGATTACCCAGCTGGCTAACGATAAACTTGAAAAAATACGTCTACAATTTGGCCTTGTTTTTCAGAGTAGTGCTCTTTTTGATTTTCTGACCGTAGAGGAAAATGTAGGATTTTTCCTTACTCGCCACACAGATTTAAGTAAAAAGGAAATAAGGAATCGTGTTACAGAAACGCTTGCTTTAGTCGGTCTCAAAGGCATAGAGGATTCTTATCCTTATGAATTGAGTGGCGGTATGCGCAAAAGAGTCGCTATCGCCAGGGCGGTAATATATAACCCTAAAATATTAATCTATGATGAACCTACTACCGGAATAGACCCAATAGCGGTTGACAAAATAGTTTCCTTAATCGAAGATTTGCATAAGAGGCTGGCGATAACTTCTTTGGTGGTCACCCATGATTTAGAGGTCGGTCTTAAGCTTGCTGAACGTTTAGCTTTTTTATTGGGTGGAAAGATAATATTTGAAGGTGATAAAAAAGATTTAGAAAATACGGCTGACGAGAGGCTTATTCAGTTCCTAAAGGGTTCTTCCGGTGGCCCGATCAAAGAAATGGAAGTATAATAAAAATATCAAGAAATATGGGAGCAAAAACGTATTTTTAAATTTATTCAATATTAGATATCTAATTTTATAAAAGGGGGAGCTTAAATGGCAAGAAATTTATGGGATCTTAAAAAAAGCCTTATATATGTGAAAGTGGGTAGTTTTTTTCTGGCCGCTTTATTTTTATTATTTATAACACTTATTTCAGTAAAGGAAATAAACATTTTTAAAAGGACTTATATGGTGAAGGTCAGGTTTGATTTTGCTGAGGGCCTGGCTTCGGCTTCGCCGGTGCGCTTCTGTGGCGTAGATGTGGGCCAGGTAAAAACCGTAAAAGTTGAGGCCGAAGGCAGTGTGCCCCGGGTTTGTGTTTACGCGAAGATAAAACAAGATGTCAAGATTCCTAAGAGATCGCATTTTTTTATAAATAGCTTAAGTTTGTTCGGAGAAAAATATTTAGAAATAGATCCGCCGGATTCCATAACCGGATATGTAAAAGAAGGCGATGTCATAGAGGGTATTTCTCCGGTTCCGCTCTTTGATATTTTTGCTGGATTTTCAAGCACGATTCAGGAAGTGCGAGAGTTCGTGAAAGAAGGAGAGATAAAAGAATCTATTGAAAATATATTAAGCAATATGGACGCTATAACTTTGGATATAAAAAATCTGCTTACTGATATAAAAAATGAAAAAGGGACAATAGGCAAACTTTTTTATGATGACTCTTTGTATAATACAACAGAAGAATTCATTATTGACATAAAAGAGCATCCCTGGAAGTTATTGCATAAACCGAAGTAGCCAAGAGAGCAAAAGAAATCCCAAATCCAAATATTACCAATCCTTCGACTTCGCTCAGGATTGGCCCTGAGTGAAATCGAATGGGCCAATACTACTAAGTAAGTCCCAATGTCCAAATCCAAGATTGGGGTTTGGGATTTTGAATTTGTTTGGAATTTGGTAGTATTTGG
>JBAYNQ010000154.1:0-3798 GCA_041678705.1 Candidatus Omnitrophota bacterium | reverse complement strand
TTTATAAATAACCGCTATTAAAGATATTCCTACATAATCCACCAAGTTAACACTTTCGAAATTACAGATAATATTCTTTGATTTATTATTTAGAACCCATCCGACAGCCTCTACAAAATCTGACGCATTAATGTCAACATTGCCTTCTAAATCTAAAATTGTTATATCGGTTTTTTCGCGTATTTTTATTTTCATAATATAATACTCAAAAGAGATAGCAATAAACAATAGTAACCGAAAATTCTGAATTTATCAATCATCAGCGTTTTTTTAACTATAAATATGGCCAACAGGCCAAAGAAAAACGCGAAAATAAAGCCTGAAACCATACTTTCGACCCCGAAGGCGCTGACCGACAAATCTCCTGCCTCCAGTACAAACGCCCCCAGTAATAAAGGTATTGCCATTAAAAAGGAAAGCGTAAATGCCTGAACTTTAGAAAACCCTCTGGAAAGCAGCGCGGCGATTGTTATTCCCGAACGGGATATCCCGGGAAAAGGAGAAAAGCCCTGAGCAAGGCCAATAATTAACGCGTCTTTAAAATTGAAATCTTCCCAGGCTTTCTGCCGAGAATTTGCTTTTAATCTCAGAAGTATCCCGGCATTGATTAAAAAGCAAAAGGAAAGAAGGTACTTATTGCCAAAAATACTCTCAAAATAATATTTTATCCCCAAGCCCATAATCCCGGAGATAAAAGTTATTGCTACAATATATATAAGAAGCCGCGGCTTAAATAAGAGAAAGATACTTTTATAAAAAAATATTATTATCGCTAAAAGGGTTGCCAGATGAAGAAAAAGCACAAAAGAAAGATATTTGTCGCCTACAAAGAAGAACCGTTTAAGGAAGTACAGATGCCCGGAACTGCTTATTGGAAGGAATTCGGTTAATCCCTGGATAATACCGAGAATAGCTGCTTTCACTAAATTAGCCTCTTATAAGAAGAAATATAAGGGTTACACAAACTATAAAACCTATTGCCAGTGCGGCATATTCAAGAGGCCCTACTTTGCCTTGATTGAGGGGAACCTTGTCTAAAGAGTATTGGGGTTCTTTATCTTGAGGCGAAGCGCCGATACTAAACGAAAGCCCTGGGGATGATTCGGCAAACTCTTTCTTAGGTTTGCGAGCGCTTGAAACCGGCTCATCCTTTGGTAACGGTTTCTGCTGGAAATCAACATCAGCTTGGTGAGAAATTTCCGGTTCTTTTGGTAAAGCCGGGCCTGGCTCTTGTTTAAACTCTAATTTTGGTTCGGGAATTTCCTGTTTTTGGGGTTCACTTTTTTCATTCAAGATACCTTTCTCTAAAGGCTCATTGGATATAGCTTTTTCCAAGTCCTTGACATCTTTACCGGGAAAATATTCCATTCCTCCGGAAGGAGTCAAAGGCTCTTTAGACACTTCAGCACTGTCAGCCTTATTCGATTGAGGCTCCTCAGTTAGCTTATCCATCAACTCGCCCAGGGTAGCACGGCAATCATGGCAAATACATAGATGCTCCTCTACCTGGCGTATTTCATCCTCAGTCGCAGTATGCTGAAAATATCTCGGGATTATTCTTTTTATCTCTTCGCATTCCATAAAACCCCTTTTTTATATATCAGCCCATCTAAGTTTCTTGACCAGCTTGATTATATCAAAAAACAGATTTTATTACAAGCAAAGATGTACTCTTAGACATTAAAACTCAAAAGTTACTCCCCCCTCAAATCTCCTGCCGCTAGTAGGATAAAATGTTTCGGCAGTGCCGGAAGAATTAGTCACACCGTAAGCGTAATACTTGCGATCAAGAAAATTTTTAACAGCCAGCCAAAGTTTTATTTTTTTAAAAGTGTAATCAAACGAGGTGTCAAATAGAATGTAATCTTTAAGTTTAGGGGAGATATTTTTCTGGTCGCTTATCTTATAGCGAGAACCCGTATAGGTACAAGACAGATTCCAGTTAAAATCCTTAAAAGGCGACAGAACAGTTCCCAGAGAAAATTTCACCTTCGGCACAAAAGGAACAGATTTGTTGGCATATTCTCCGCCTTTGAAGTAAGACCTCTGCACGGTTAGAGCAGCAAAAGGCCTCAACCTATCCTGCCAGGCGCTTGCCCTAGCCTCAACTTCTAAACCGTAATGGCGAATATCTGAGCCGTAATTTGAGTTTTTATAAGTCGAAGGGTCAAAGTAAATTTCATCTTTTACGTCCATTAAAAAAATATCTGAATCTACCTTTAGCCAGTCCCAGGAGTAATGCTTTATGCCCAACTCATAGCTATTGGCCCGTTGTTGTTTAAGGTCGGTATTTAAGCCTCCATATTCATAACCCCAATATATACCTTTATTTTGATAATACTCCTCAGTGTTCGGAAACCGATAACTTCTGGAATAAGAAAAATAAACCTGTGATTTTTTATTATATTTGTAGCCAAGACTTATATTGCCGGCACCGCCTTCTATTCTTTTAGTATCATAATTCCCTACAATTCCGGTTTGATTAAAAGTGTATTTTGCCCAATCATACCTTCCGCCCAAATCAATCAGAAAGCTGTCCAAGAGCTGCAGGCTGTCATAGCAATACAGCCCCAAGGTATCTTTATGTATATAAACATGGTCCTGCTGACTATCAATACGGTTACCGCTTAAGATTCCGTCACTGGCCCAGAAATAATCAATCCCGGAAATAAAAGAATTTTTATTTTCGTCCCATAAAGAATTAACTTCGAACTTAGGCCTTAATTCATAAGTGGTTGTGTGGTGAACCGTTTCATACTCGGAAACATCCGGTGTAAAAATGTTTAAGCCGCTGCTGTTTCTTTTTCTAAAAGAGTTGGGCATAGAAATTTCAGCCCGGCTATCTCCCAAGAAAAAAGATATTTGAGGTGCAACATCGATAAAAAAATCAGATGTCTTTCCTCTATCGTCCGGATAAACCGTGCCTCTTCTGCCGACATTTTCAATATCAGCCGGATACAGAGCGCCGGGCATACCATAGCGGTCACGGTGATAGCCGGAAGAAAAATCAAGATTAAAGCTCTCATTGGGCTTAAAAGACGCTTTACCCAAATAATCATCAGCCCAATAACTATTGTTGGCACGATAACCGTCTGTCTCCTGGGAAGAGTAATTAAAAAATAACTCCCCTAATTTAAACCCCTTTCCTATATTTAGAAAGCTTTGTTTTGCCTGATAACTTCCTATGCTTGTCCCGGTTTTAAACATCAATTTATCTGCCGGAGGAGTCTTGGTTATTATATTGATTACACCAGCCGAGGCATTATCGCCGTAGAGAACGCTTCCCGGGCCTCGAAGAATTTCGATACGTTCGATGGCTTCCGGGTTAATTTGGCCCCAGTCAACCCCGGAAAGGTCAACCTGGTTGGTGCGCCTGCCGTCAATTAAAACCAATACGTTAGAAGGGCTGGATTCACCAAAACCACGGATATCTACTAGCGTTCCTTTGGGGTTACCTAAATAATCAGTAACCGCTATGCCGCTTTTTTTCTGTATGGCTTCCGGCAGGCTGCGGGCGTTAGAAGACTCTATGTCTTCGGCAGTAATTACCGTTACCGGCCTGGAAGCGTCATATATCCGGATTGAACTTCTTTGCGGCGTGACTACAATTTCTTCAAGCTCTACAACGTCCTGCGCAAAACATTTTAAAGACGAAAAAACTAAAAATAAAAAAAACCCTTTTCTAACCATCGAACCCTCCTTAATACGCCTGCCCTAAAAAATAAAAAACCCCTATACCTTCTGGTATAGGGGTGCACCCTGATTTTCTTATCCCTAAAAACAACCTTATCTTAGATT
>JBAYNQ010000153.1:0-3806 GCA_041678705.1 Candidatus Omnitrophota bacterium | reverse complement strand
ACATGACCCCCGGATGATTCCTAACCGTCAATTCTATTATAGTGCTGGCAATTTTATTCATATTCCTGACCTCCTATCATTTCACTATTGGCCGCTCCCGGAGCAACCATAGGCATAACGTTTTCGGCATAATGAATCGGGGCATTGATAACACAAGGTCCCTTTTTCCGCAAAGCTTCACCCAGCATCTTCGCTGGTTGCTTTGCCTTTCCCAAATCATAACCCCTTATACCAAAGCTTTCGGCTATTTTTGTAAAATCAGGATTACTCTTAAAAAAGGTCCCTATGTATTTTTTGCCGTAAAATAACTCCTGTTGTTGACGAACTAACCCTAAATTCTGGTTGTTCATTATGATTGCGGCAACATCTAAATTCAAATCAGCCAAAGTAGCCAATTCTTGTATGTTCATAAGGAATGAACCGTCTCCGCTGATACAAATTGCGCGTTTATCAGGATTAGCCAGAGCTGCGCCGATAGCCGCCGGAAACCCAAAGCCCATTGTTCCCAGGCCTCCGGATGTCAAAAAAGTCCTGGGACGGCTGAAAGAATAAGCCTGGGCAACCCACATCTGGTGTTGGCCAACATCAGTGGTGATAATGTCCTGAGGCGCAAGATGCCTGCTTATAGCCTGTATAAAATTAAGCGGCTGAAAAAAATCTTTTTTTGCCGGCATAAAAAAGGGATATTTTTTCTTAAACTTTACCACATGAGCAAGCCACTGCCTTCGGGCATCGCGCCTTAAGTAAGGAAGGATCTGCTCTAACGCCTGCTTGATATCCCCTGCTATGGAAATATTAGTTTTCTTCAATTTGTCTATTTCTGCATGGTCAATATCTATATGGATTATCTTAGCCTGGCTGCAGAATTCTTTTATATTGCCAGTTGCCCTATCATCAAATCTAACCCCAAAAGCCAAAAGCAAATCTGCTTCCTTAAGGAGAAGATTTGTATAACGCGCCCCATGCATTCCCAACATACCTAAATACAAGGGGTCCTGGGGCGAAAAGGCTCCCAGGCCCATAAGGGTTGATGTAACCGGAATAGAATTCTTACCGGAAAACTTACGCAAAGCCAAATGAGCCCCTGAGCTGATAATCCCGCCGCCGATATAAAGCAGTGGCCTCTTTGCTTTATTGATTTCTTGTGCGATTTCCCTGATGGTTTTTTGATCAATTTTTTTGCCGCTTGCCTTTTTGGGAATCGGCCATTTGGAAACCTTAATCTTCTCAAGCTGTACATCCTTAGGAATGTCAATCGCAACCGGTCCCGGCCGGCCGCCTCCAGCAATCCTAAAAGCTTCAGGAATAACATCCAATAGTTCCTTCGCTGAACGAACAAGGAAATTATGTTTTGTAATCGGCAAAGTAAGGCCGTAGGTGTCAATCTCCTGGAAAGCATCTGTCCCCAAATAAGTTGTAGGCACCTGGCCGGTAATGGCGATTATCGGCACCGAATCTAATTTCGCGTCGGCAATCGCTGTTAATAAATTCGTAGCGCCCGGGCCGGAAGTAGCAAAGCAAACCGCGGCCTTGCCGGTTGAGCGCGCCATACCCTGGGCGATAAATCCGGCTCCCTGCTCATGCCGTGTCAGGATATGCTCTATGGAACTGTCTGCCAAAGCGCTATAAATCGGAAGATTCGCGCCTCCGGGAATGCCGGGAATTTTCTTTATTCCGAATTGCTCCAATAATTTAATAAGAATCTGTGCTCCGCTGTAATACATTTTTCCCTCCTTCTAAAATCCCTTTTAAAAATAAAAAACCCCTGCCGCGTTTACCGCCGGCAGGGGCCTATGCTTACAAAACATAAGCGCCTTAAGGCGGTGCCTTGTTGACTACGACCAATTCTAGTTTGACCTGATTATTAAGCCTATTTTTATCCATATTATTTGGCATTTTGCTATTTTTATGCTGCATAAAATAAAAAATCCCTTGCCGTTTCCACCGACAAGGGCTTTGTTTTCGCTAATTTTCGGTTAATCTACTTATTAGCTAGACCCCTACGGCAGAACGCAGAGACTACTACCCCTACAACTAGAGAAAAAATTGTTTTGTAATGGCTTTTTGTCCGCATATCCTTAACCGTAAAGGTTTAACCTATAAATTAACCGGGATAAATATAACACATTCCTACCACATATGTCAAGACTTAATATCCTTTAGGGGAAATCTGGCTGTTCTGCAAGCATTGGCTATGCGCGGATTCAAAAAGAGTCCAGCCGCTCACTTCCAAGCATCACAATACATATTGTCGTTAAAAGCCCAAGCTGAAATCTTTATTTTAGTAAAACCTATTTTACTAAGAAGGCGTTTTAAGTTTGAGGGATTAAAGTAAATTATATGATCTGGTGGACGAAACCCAGTCCAGCCCTCTCTTTTTATTCTTCGGTTTAAACAACCATAGTTTACAGTCTTCATCAATAAAACTCCTCCATTGTCCATAAGGTCGAAACATTTTTTAATCGCTTGCATAGGATCATCTAAGTGTTCGAGAAGTGATATTAAAGTGATTCCGCCGTATTTTTCATTAGCAAAATCTGTAGCTAAAAAATTACCTACCATAACTTTTATATCGTCTTGTTTTCTCGCCAAAGCTGCCAGGTATTCTGATATCTCAATTCCGGTGCAAGCAAATTGCTTTTTTGCTAATCTAAGAAAGCTGCCGTCACCGCAACCCACATCAAGAACTTTTGACCTTGGAGGTAAATAGTGTAAAAATTTATTATAAAATATCTCACTTTTATTCCGTTTTATTGCTCTATTAGATAAGCGCTTCATAGCTCTGGAAAATCTCTGCAGTGGAGTTTTTTTCTTAACGTTCCTCTTGATGATTCTTTCTTCAGAGTAATGCTCTGGCCGGCTCTCTCGTGCTGGCAAAGGATTGATCCGCGCAAAACCACAAACGATACATTCGCCTATATCCCACTGGCCTATTTTATAAACCGCTGTCCATTCTGTATTCCCGCAAACTGGACAAGTAAGCATATGCCTATTTTGCATTTTTATTTCCCTTTTCGGCTAATCCTCAAAGTTCCCATAGAGATAACTACGACTGCTTTCTCTTAACTTTCTCGCTCTGGAAAATGGCGGTGCATAGGGGACGAAGTCCGAACCTTCCACCTATGCCAAGGCTTCGGCGGATTTCGCTGAATAATATATCAAAGCGCTCAATTTATGCAATCGAAAGCGATACTTAGCATCTATAATTCGGCTACTGTATCCCTCATAAAAATCTATACATTTTTATGAAGAAAAGTCACATTACGAATAACCGATTTTGAGATTTGAAAATCGAAAATAGACCGAATCGACAATCTTTTATTTTCGAATCTCGATTATCGATTCTCTGCCATTTTTGCCGGAGTTTAGCTCAAGGTAAAAATGGCGGAGAGGCAGGGATTCGAACCCTGGATCCGCAAAGCGGATACGTGTTCTCCAAACACGCGCACTCGACCGGGCTATGCGACCTCTCCAAATCACAGAACGCTTACGCGTTAAATAAATATTTTAAGAACACCAGTGCACCTGTCACCAGGGCACCAGAAAATCAAAAATTCCAATAATACTAACCAACCAAATACTAAATCCGAAATCCTAATCCCTAAACAAATTCAAATGAATAAAATTCAAAACAATTTATTTCAACGTATTTCTATATATTTCTACCGTATTTCCGCTAAAAGAATGTTCTTTCGGTTTTCGGTTAGTGCCTGCTTGCCGGTAGGCAAGGTCTTAACTTCCCTATTCTTTATGTTTTTCAATCTTTTAGTTTTTACGTTCTTCTGTTTTTTGGTCTTTCAGTTTTT
>JBAYNQ010000152.1:0-3815 GCA_041678705.1 Candidatus Omnitrophota bacterium | reverse complement strand
CGGAAAGCTTCAAGGGTTTTGTTTTCTTAAAATTCAAAAAGCCCCTTAAGGTAGCCGGGTTTGACGACTGTTCATCTATAAGCTTGGAAAATTCCTTAAAAAGAGAATAATCATTATTGTGGACTGACTCTTGCAACATGCTGATTGATTGCGGATTCCACAAATGGAATTCTCCGTCACGTTTATACTGGTATATGCCTCCGGTTGTTAAAATGCCTCTTTGCTGGCGGCTATCAAAAGCTTCATTATGACGCATCAGAGCTTCTTTCTTTATCACCTCAAACCCTGCTCCTCCGATACGAGACGGCGTCCCGCAAAAACAACGCTCAATCACCGCCTGATTAAGCCCAAGACATTCGAAAATCTGCGCGCCCTTGTAACTGCGTAAAGTCGATATCCCCATCTTAGAAATAATCTTCAGGATGCCTTTGGCCAGGGCTTTGCGGTACTGTTTAATCCCGGTTTCAACATCCGTTTCTATAAGCCCGAGTTCTTTGAGATAACCTATAGCTTCATAAGCTAAATAAGGGTTAACGCAATCTGCGCCAAAGCCGAATAAAAGAGCAAAATGATGCACTTCTCTCGGTTCACCGCTCTCGACAATAATACTTACCCTGGTCCTTAAAGATTTTTTTATCAGGCTCTGATGCAAAGCGCCTAAAGCAAGGAGCGCCGGGATAGCCGCGTTATGTTCGTCTACTCCCCTGTCACTGAGAATAATAAAAGAGCATCCTCCTGATATGGCTGTCTGAGCCTGGCTGCATATGCTATCAAGAGCATCAATGAGGCTGTTTTTCCCCGCGGCTTTGAAAAGCATGGGGATGGTCTTCGCCTTAAAGCCATTATTTTTTATATGGCGGATTTTTTCTAAATCAATATCGGTTAGAATCGGTTCGTCTACCTTCAGGCTGTGGCACTGACAGGGAGTCTCCTCAAGAATATTATTTTGCTGTCCAAGATAAGCAGTAAGACTCATCACGCATTCCTCGCGTATAGAGTCTATTGCCGGATTAGTCACCTGGGCAAAAAGCTGTTTAAAATAATTGTAGAGTGGCTGTTGACGCAGTGAGAGCACGGCTAAAGGTGTATCATTACCCATGGAGCCTGTCGGTTCAACTCCGGTTTGAGCCATGGGAGATAATATCCTTTTTAAGT
Organism: Candidatus Omnitrophota bacterium; assembly: GCA_041678705.1. Classification (GTDB taxonomy): domain Bacteria; phylum Omnitrophota; class Gorgyraeia; order Duberdicusellales; family 4484-171; genus JAQUWY01. The sequence continues at coordinate 2,660 of JBAYNQ010000152.1, read as the reverse complement.
CTTCCCTTGAATAACCAAAAATCTTAAGCATCCGGAAAGTATCATGTCGGCGGGAACAATCTCCGGTAACAGGAGGCAATTTAGCAATATCCAGCATATTTTCTTCTATCCAAGCCTTATAGGGCTTAGCCTGTGAAACTCTTTCCTTTATCTCCTCATCGCTAATAACTCTTCCAGCGCAAGTATCAATGTAAAGCATTTTGCCCGGCTCAAGCCGGCCTGAACAAACAATATCGCTGGCTTCTATATCCAATACACCAACCTCTGATGCCAGAACCGCAAGGCCTTGTTTGGTAATTATATATCTGGCCGGACGCAGGCCGTTTCTATCAAGAACCGCACCGACATCTTTACCGTCGGAAAAAGCTATTGCCGCCGGGCCGTCCCATGGCTCCATAAAACACGCGTTGTACTCGTAGAAACTCCTGAGTTTATCGCTAAAGAAAGGATTATTTTCCCAAGCCGCAGGTACAAGCATCATCATTGCCTGATACATCGGCCGGCCCGCTAAAACCAGAAGTTCAAATACATTATCGATAGTAGCAGAGTCACTCAAGTCGTCACGGACTACCGGAAAAACTTTCTGAATCTCCGATTTAAATAAATCGCTCTTAAGAGATGCTTGGCGGGCTTTCATCCAATTCACGTTCCCTTTTAGAGTATTAATTTCTCCGTTATGGGCTAAAAAACGAAATGGCTGAGCTAAATCCCAAGTAGGAAAAGTATTAGTGCTATAGCGTGAATGCACCAGGGCTATGGCGCTGACCAAAGACTCGTCTTTTAAATCAAGAAAAAAATCTTTCAATTGAACGGGCATGAGGAGCCCTTTGTAGGAAAAAGTCCGGCTGGATAAATTAGTTATGTAGAAAAAAGATTTTTGTTTAAGTCCGCAGGCATAAATGCTTGCTTCTATCTGTTTGCGGATTATGTAGAGTTTTCTCTCGAAGTCAAGGCCGCCGGGAGATTTTTCACCCTTGCCTATAAAAACCTGGCTTATTGCCGGTTGAGTATCCCTGGCTGTTTTGCCTATACCTGAATTATTAACCGGCACGCGGCGCCAACCTAAAAGAACCTGCCCTTCTTTTTTTATTATCTTATAGAATATGTCTTTACAGAATAATCTTTCTTCTATATCCGGCGGTAAAAATACTAAACCTGTGCCGTAAGCCCCCGGTTCAGGAAGGCTTATCCCTTCTTTCCGAGCTTCTTTAATAAAAAACCCATGGGGCATTTGTAAAAGCAGGCCCGCACCGTCACCGGTTTTAGGGTCAGCTCCGGTTGCTCCTCTATGGGCAAGCCGCTGTAAGATTGTGAGAGATTGCTCTACTATATTATGGGATTTTTTACCTTTAATATCACAAACAAATCCCACGCCGCAATTGTCTTTTTCAAAACGCGGGTCATACAAACCTTGTTGTAAGGGAAAATGTCTCCGGCCCATTTTCTACTCCTGCTTAATCTTCATCCGGACAGCCGTCTTAAGTTTCAGAATCACGTTCTTAGCTTTTTCTGCCGGTCGTCCGTTTGATATAATGAAGCCGGTCTGCCGGAAACGTTAAAGAAAAGCTCTGATAACTCTTTATCTATCTCAATATCTACAGCTGTTTAATCCCGCTTTTTGAAGCGGCCAGATTGAATTTTATTACAGAATTGACAAATACTTGTCCAGCTCATACTGCGGTACTTGTATCCTGTAGTTATCCCATTCTTTTTTCTTAAGGGCTATGAAACGCGGGAAAATATGTTCACCCAGCGTCTTTCTTACCAATTCACTTTTTTCGGTAATAGAGACGGCCTGGCCTAAATTATCGGGTAAAGTCTCTATGCCTTTTGCTTTTCTTTCTTCATCACTCAAATGATAAAGATTTTTCTCCATAGCCGCGGGAACCTTATATCCCTTCTCAATACCATCTAATCCTGCCTGCAGCATTGATGCGAATGTAAGATAAGGATTGCAGGCCGGATCAGCCGCACGAAACTCACACCTGGTAGCCTTTTCCTGTCCAGGATGATACAGTGGCACACGAATCAAAGCGCTTCTGTTTCTTCTGCTCCAGGCAATATAAACCGGGGCCTCATATCCGGGAACAAGCCTTTTGTAAGAATTTGTAGTCTGGGCGAAAATAGAACAAATCTCCTTAGCGTGTGTCAGCAAGCCCGCAATGTAAGCATGTGCTGTATCGGAGAGAAAATCTTTAGCGTTAGCATCATAGAATGCGTTCTTTTCGCCTTTAAACAAAGATTGATGAGTGTGCATGCCTGAACCATTCTGGCCAAAAATAGGCTTAGGCATAAAAGTAGCATAGACACCGAATTTACTGGCTATCTCTTTTACAACAATTCTGTAGGTAATAACATCGTCTGCCATTTTTAAAGCATCACTGTAACGCATATCAACCTCGTGCTGCGAAGGAGCAACTTCATGGTGAGAATATTCAATACGAACACCCATTTGCTCTAAAGCCAGTACGGTCTCCCGGCGCAGGTCACTGGCAACATCTAAAGTTGTAAGGTCAAAGTAGCCTCCTTTATCAAGAATTTCGGTTCCCTGATCATTTTTGAAATAGAAAAATTCCAATTCCGGCCCAAGATAAAAATGGTCATATCCCATTTTCTCTGCCCGCGCCAAGGCCCTCTTTAAAACATAGCGAGGATCGCCT
>JBAYNQ010000151.1:0-3824 GCA_041678705.1 Candidatus Omnitrophota bacterium | reverse complement strand
AGATATTTAAAGAATACCTTGGCGTGCTCTTTCTCATTTTCGGCGGTTTCGGCAAAAATATTAGATATTTGTATAAAACCTTCCTTTTTGGCTGCGCTTGAAAAATAGGTATAGCGATTTCTTGCCTGAGATTCTCCGGCAAAAGATTTAAGAATATTTTTTTCAGTTTCTGTGCCTTTTATAGACTTCCCCATAATTAGATACCTCCTTAATTTATATTTTTTCCATAGGCTTGCCACAACAAACTAATTCTCCGCCACCTACTTTAGTAACTTCAACCTCGTTACCGCAGATATTGCATCGATATTTTTCTCCTACAGATTTTACTGCCATGCGTTACCTCCTGGCTACAAGTCTTAACTATAAAAATCCCCTATCGAAACCTTTGGATTCCTGTAGCGTTTTCTAAAAGCTGTTTTATTTTGGTACTGTATAGATTCCTGAGGGCACCACTGCAAACAAGCAAAGCATTGCTCACACTTATGTAACCAAACAGGCTTTTTATCCACTATCTTGATATTCTTCACCGGGCATACCCTCTGGCAAGCACCGCAGGAGTTACATTTATTATCAGCCCAGAATCCTTTATCAAACCCGTAAATTTTTGGAGACATTCTACTGTAAATAATTGAACTTACTTTGTTGAGAATAAAGAAGCTTCTTTCGGATTCTTTTGTTTTTCCAGAAGAAACAACTCGGGCTATTTCTTTTACCTTCAAAGACTCTTCCTTAAATAGCTTCTCTTGACGCCTAAGAGAAATTGCTCCATAAAGCGGAGTATAGTTCCCCGGCATTTTGACTAAAAACCCAGACGCAAGCCTAAGGCCTTTGGCTTTCAATTCCTCGCCTACTAATCCTAACGTATTTCCAGCCATTCCCGCAAAGGTAGCTACTGCAAAGATATAAGTCTCTTTGGAAACATCTAATCGTTTTATAAAGTCCTTTACGATTAAAGGCATTCCAAACATGTAAACAGGAAACACCAGCCCTAATCTTTTAGGAGATGCCTCAAATTCCTTACCACCGATCTTAGCAATAGATATAATGCTGGCTCTTCCTAGTTCTCTGGCCAAATCCCTTGCCACCTGCAAGGAATTGCCTGTACCTGAAAAATAAAAAATAATATTTTCCATACAATGCTGCCCTTGTTGTTCACCGCTTTATTGCCAACCCGAACAACGCTATTAAACCTTAGAATTTATCTGGACCTTTTCGTCACAACCTATTATACATAAACCATTATTTCTGCAATAAAAAAATAAGCAAGGATTATTCTAAAACAAAAAGAGAAGCCTTAGGCCTCTCTTTTTGTTTTAACAAACTTTGCTGCTTTCTCTACTTACTTAGCTAATTTATTATAAACCCAAGCAATAACGAGCCCCCCTATGCCAGCATCTACAAATCCCCAAATTGCCCCAACAATGCTCCCTTTAATAGTAGGTGCTGCCCCTAAATAAACCGTGCCTAAAGCTCTCATGAATCCAGCGCCATAGCCAGAAGCAGTAGCTAGAATTCCCATAATAAGAATTCCGACAGCCCAAACCAGGCCCAAAGTCAGCCCTAAGGCTTTTACATCCAACTTTGCCATACGCACCTCCCCTTTTTTAATCCCCAACCACATAAAGGCCTCAGGCCCCTACCTAAGAGCCTGAGTAAATATGTTTTGTATTAGGGCAGCCCCGTTTTTCATCCCTTCTAAAATAACCTGGTTCAATTGCATATTAAAAGAAATTTTTAAATACAGCCCCAGGATTACCAGGTTCAGCATAAACAATATACTGAAAATAAAAAAATAGTTTATAACTGAAGCGAAATTATGCCCTTTGTTGGCGCTGGCAACAAAAATTAAATGGCAAGTCAGAGAAAATCCACCCGCAAAAATAAATATATCTTTGTTAAACGCAATATTTAATATTTTGGGCAAGAAAAAGTAGCCAATGCTTAAAACTATGAGTGCTGATGGGAAAACTACAGAAAAAAACGTCGACCGGAAGAAAAAGTTCTGGATATTTTTATATAAATTATTCAGGTCCACTATGAAGGTGTAAAAAGCAAAAGCAGACACAAACGAAAGGACTAAAATATTTATGTCGAACCCCTCGGTAGTTCTTAGCTCTCTCCAAAAGCTTTTTGTAAGCTCCGTTAGAAAACAGAGAATTATCAAGAAAAGAACAAACTTTATCAACGTAAAGAGATAATTGTTGTGGAGGCCTCTTTCCTCTATGGCTTGCATAAAACTACCCTACAGTTAGCCGTTTATGGCTCAATTTTATCGACTTGGCCCATATATTTTCGCAAAACATCCGGAACCAGAATACTGCCATCTTCCTGCTGATAATTTTCTAATAACGCCGCCATAAGCCGCGGCAAAGCCACTCCCGAACCATTAAGAGTATGAACAAACTCTTTTTTCCCGGTTGCTTCTTCCTTATAGCGTATGTTACCACGCCGAGCCTGAAAACTCTCGAAATTAGAACAGCTGGAGACCTCGAGCCATTTATCCATACCCGGAGCATATAATTCAATATCATAAGTTTTCGCTGAAGCAAAGCTGATATCTGCCGTCGCCAGCAAAACTGTTCTGTAAGGCAACTTCAACTCATCAAGAACCTTGCAAGCATCAGCTAATAAACCTTCAAGCTCATTGTAAGAATCCTGGGGCTTGACAAATTTTACTAACTCAACCTTATTAAATTCATGAACCCGCATAAGGCCTCTAGTGTCTTTGCCGTAAGATCCCGCTTCTCTTCTAAAGCAAGGTGTAAAAGCCGCATATTTTACAGGTAAATCTTTCTCCGGTAATACCTCGTCCCGATGGATATTGGTAAGGGGGACTTCCGCCGTAGGTATAAGGTATAAACCATCCTGCTGGAGACAATACATATCTTCTTTAAGGTTAGGAAGCTGTCCTGTAGCCTCCATAGAAGCGGGATTAACTAAAACCGGAGGAAAAATCTCTCTGTATCCATGCTCACGCGTGTGTAAATCCAGCATAAAGTTTATCAGTGCCCTTTCAAGCTGGGCCCCTTTACCTTTCAGGAGAATAAAATTAGAACCGGAAAGTTTTACTGAACGCTTAAAGTCAATAATGTCAAGCTTCTCAGCTAAGACAATATGGTCTTTAGGCTTAAAATCAAATCGTTTAAGCTCTGAGCTCTGACGTAACACCTGATTCTGGGGAGCTCCTCCAACCGGGAGAGATTCGTGATTTATATTAGGAATGCGCAGAAGTTGATCCCGCCAGGATTTTTCTATATTACTAAAATCAGCCTTGAGGCTTTCTAATTTTTCTTTAATTTGTTTACTTTCGGATATTTTGGGAGCAGGATCTTTTTTGTCTTTCAGAATAGCCTGAAGCTCCTGGTTTATTTTATTCTGGCTGGCGCGTAATTGTTCTATATCTCCTAAGGCACTCCGATAGTTGACATCAAGGGCTAAGAAACCTTTTAAATCAAACTTACAATTACGGGCCTTAAGAGTCTTTTCTAAAATTTTGGGATTCTGACGTATAAATTTTATATCAAGCATATTTATCCCCACACCTAAGTTATTCAATATTACATATACAGATTATCACAGATTTCTTAAAATTCAATGATTTCAAAATCGCGAATATAGGCAGCATCTCACCGTATCGAGATATCAAAACGGAGTCCGTGGCAATTATCGAAGAGAATTTCCACGGTATATAGCGAAAGCGGGGAAGGGCTTACTCTGGTTGGTGGAAAAACTTTAAGACAGTGAGGAAAAACGTGGGCCATGAAGGGCTTGAACCTTCGACCTTGGGCTTAAGAGGCCCCTGCTCTGCCAACTGAGCTAACAGT
>JBAYNQ010000150.1:0-3842 GCA_041678705.1 Candidatus Omnitrophota bacterium | reverse complement strand
GGGCTTAAGGTGAATTACAGTTTGGCTCAAGCTTGCCTTAGGCCTTTTGCGGCTAGCAAACCTCATGTTTTAAAGGCTTCCGAAACCTATTACATTATTAGTGGTAGAGGGTTCATGCACATTGACGGAGAAGAACGTGAGGTTTTTGAAGGCTGTGTTGTGCATATCGAGCCTAATTCTTTACAGTATATAAAAAACACCGAATCTGCAGAATTGCGGTTTTTGTGTATAGTGGAACCGGCCTGGAGGCCGGAAAATGAGAAAATTCTCTGATGGCCTTAAAAAATAATTAGAAAGAGTTTCTTTAAAAATATGCCGAAGTCAAAAATACGCTTTAAAGGTTCCCTCCTTAAGCTTCTAACCTGCAATGTCAAACTTCCTAATGGGTACAAAGTCAATTTGGAAATTGTAAAACATCCGGGGGCTGTCCTCATCGTTCCTTTTCTGAATACTGGCACTCTCCTGCTTCTTAAACAATATAGGCCGGTAGTGGGAGATTATCTCTATGAGTTTCCGGCAGGGACCTTGGAGAAAAAGGAAAAGCCCGTTTCTTGTGCCAGAAGGGAATTGAGAGAGGAAACCGGGTATTCTACCGGAAAATTATTTAAACTCGGAACAATACTGCCTTTACCGGGATATTCTACTGAGAAGATAGTGATTTATAAGGCAACCAATTTGAAAAAAAACAGCATGAATGCCCAGAGTGATGAGATTATAGAAACCTTAATCATCAAGAAAGAAGAAATAACCAGGATGCTAAGACAAGGTAAGATAATAGATGCTAAAACCATTTGTGCTTTAGCTTTATGCGGTTGGGTGTAGGATTATGAATAAACCGATAGCAAAATATATGCTTTTAGCCATAAAAGAGGCCGAGAAAAACTACACGAAACTTGAAGGAGGCCCGTTCGGTGCATGTATAGTTAAGAAAGGGGGCAGTGTTATAGCGGTTTCCCGTAACACCGTACTCAAAAACGATGCTATCTGTCACGCTGAAATAAACGCTATACGCCTTGCTTCGAAGAAACTGAAGACTTTTGACTTATCGGGCTGCCTGATGTATTCTACTACTGAGCCTTGCCCTATGTGTTTTTCCGCCATACATTGGGCTAGGATAGATAGAGTTATTTATGGCTCTGGCATAGCTGATGCGAAAAAAGCCGGCTTTAATGAGCTGAATATTCCGGCAAAAAAGATTAAATCGCTGGGCAAGAGCCGGGTTAAGATTCAGGGCGGGTTTATGTCCGTTGAATGCCGGAGGCTTTTTACTGAATGGAACCGGCTGCCACAGGCGTTTTGCTATTAGCGATTTTAGACTAAAAAGAGAAGGAGGGTTTAATGAACCGGGTTATGATATTTATTGATGCTGAGTATGTTGTCCAAAAAATGAAAGATTTGCGTGGAGCCAGAAAGAATATAAGGCGTAAAGATATTCAATGGAAAAATATTATCAAGTGGATACTGGGCAAACGTCAACTTATACGCTGCTACTATTATTCGGCTGAATTTAATAAAGCGGAGAATCCTCAGACATACCAGGAACAGCATGAATACCTCAAAGAATTGAAGCTAAAAATACCTTATTTTACAATAAAGTTAGGCCGGCTTGTAAAAGTTAACCGCGAATGGATGCAGAAGGGTTTAGATATAAAAATCGCGGTGGATATGTTTGATAAAGCCGTTACTGATCAATATGATACTGGAATACTGGTTTCGGGAGATTCAGATTTCGCCGAAGTAATAAGTGAGATAAAGGAACGCTATGGCAAGCATATAGAGCTCTGTACTTTTGACCGCTCTATTCATGAAGCGCTTTTACTTGCTCCCGATAGGCATCTGGTCATAGATTCTCAAACCGGCAGAAGATTCAATTTCTGGCATGAATGATTGGCCAGAAACAGAAAATGTTTAAAGCTGTTTAAAAAGAATTCTTTTCCGGTATGCCACCTTAAGGGATGCGGGTTGCTATGCGTAAAATGTATTTTTGAGGCCTTAGGTTTTTGTGACTTATTATGTTTAAATAGAGCATGAAATTGCAAGGATAGAATAAGAAAAGGGGTATTTTGGCGGAAAAAATTTCCATTGTCGGAGCAGGCGTTGGCGGATTATCTTTGGCTGCCAGGCTGGCCAGCCGGGGCTACGAAATAGACATTTACGAGAGGCTTTCTGAGTGCGGGGGCCGGGCCCATATTATAAGGGATAAAGGGTTTGTGTTTGATACTGGGCCGTCCTTTGTTCTTATGCCGGAATTTTTTGGCGAGGTGTTTTCTTACTGTCAACAAGACATTAAAGATTATCTTAATCTTAAAGCCCTTGATACAAGCTACAAGATATTTTATGCAGACGGAGAAGTGTTGACCGTATATAAAGACAGCGAAAAGACTAAGCAGGAATTAGAAAGGCTGGAGCCGGGGGCTTCGAGCGGTTACGATAAATTTCTCAAAGAAATTGGCCAAATGTACTCTGCCGTAAAACCATTGCTTTATAAGCCTTTTTATCGCCGGGATATTTTAAATCCTAAATATTGGTCTCTTCTGCCAAAATTAAAGATTTTTCTATCTTATTGGAAAATAGCCAAGAAATTTTTTAAAAGCGAAAGGCTTTGTTATGCTTTTACTTTTGAGGCCATGTTTATAGGGGTTTCTCCTTTTGTGTCGCCGGCTTTCTACAGTATCATAACTTATGTAGATCATAAAGAAAAAATTTATCACCCTTTGGGCGGAATGTACGAGATACCCAAGGCTTTGGAGAAAATAGCCCTTAAATTCGGGGCCAGGATAAATTACAATTTTGAAATAGAAAAAATTTTGCAGAACAATAATAAATTTATTCTGAAAAGCAAGCAAGGAGATATAGATTCCGAAAAAGTGGCGGTTAATGCGGATTATTCTTATAGCCAGGAAAGCCTGCTGAGAAGGCCGCTGCGGCAGTTGGATTATTCTTGCTCGGTCTACCTTTTATATTTAGGCCTAAAACGTAAAGTTTCTGGTTTAGCCCACCATAATCTATTTTTTTCCTCGGATTTACGCAGAAACCTGAAAGAAATTTTTGATTCTGGTGACGCTCCGATAGATCCTTCTTTTTACGTGCACGTGCCTACAGTTACTGATCCCGGGCTTGCCCCGGAGGGAAAAAGCATAGCTTATATTTTGGTCCCGATTCCTAATTTAGAAAAGTCTCAGGGCATAAATGAATCGGAGGAAGAACGCTTAAGAAAGATTATATTCAGCAAGATTAAGCTGTCGACAGGAATCGACCTTGAGGATTTAATTGAGGTAGAACATAAATTCTACCCCAAGGATTTTATAAGCCGCTACAATATAAAAAATGCTGCTACTTTTGGCCTTGCTCATACTTTTTCTCAAAGCGCTTTCTTCAGGCCGTATAATAATGACCAAACTTTTAAAGGCCTTTATTATGTAGGCGCAAGTACACAACCGGGTGGAGGGCTGCCTACGGTAATAGCATCTTCAAAAATAGTGGCGGATATGATAACGGGGGAAGCGAAGAAGCCGTAAGTTATAAAAGAGCACCAGCGCACCAGCCACCGTGTGAGTTTGAGAAAGAACAGCTGATGCTTACAAAAATTTAACTTGCTTAACGGGGAGCATTACAAATATGATAAAAAGCTTATATTCGGTTTAATTATTGAGATTTGGGAATTGTTTGGTTATTGTTTCTTGTGACTTAAGAATTGGTAGTATTTGGATTTGGGATTTTAACAACAGGTGCTCCGGTGCACTGGTGACGGGTGTTCTTTTATAGCTTGCAGCTGTTTTTATCTAGTGTTTGCTTCCAAAGCTTTAATCTTTTTAATAACTTCTTTAGTTGTGTAATCCGGC
>JBAYNQ010000149.1:0-3842 GCA_041678705.1 Candidatus Omnitrophota bacterium | reverse complement strand
TTAATATTGGCTGAAACGTATAAATTGGTATTTAAATTATTCCGGCGGCAATTAAATCTTGAATGTCAAGCATCCCCACCGGCTGGCCCTTACTATTGACAACCGGGACTTCATCTATTTTCTTTTTTTCCAGAATCTTTAAGGCTTCGGACGCCAAATCGCTTTCCAGAACAACCACGGGGTGCTTAGTCATAACTTCACCAACCTTAGCCTTCAATAAGTTATGATGCGATTTCAGATTTCGGCGTAAATCACCGTCAGTAAAAATCCCTTTGAGTTTCTTATCGCTGCCAATAACTACCGCTGCGCCGGCGTGAGCAGCGGTAATTTTTACTATAACATCCTTGACTAGTTTTTTTTCTTCGACAATAGGATTAAATCTGCCCCTTCTCATAATATCCTTTACTTTAAGAAGCAGCTTACGCCCCAGGGACCCCCGAGGATGAAAAAAAGCAAAGTCCTTTTCTTTGAAACCCTTTATTTTCTGTAAAACTACCGATATAGCATCACAGGCTACCAGCATAGCGGTAGTAGAAGTAGTCGGAGCAAGCCCCAAGGCACAAGCTTCTTTATCAATCTTAACCTCCACCACGCTGTCGGAATAACGGGCCAAATTTGAGCGGCCGTTACCAGTAATGGCTACTATCTTGGAGCCGATTTTCTTAATAAAAGGGATAAGATTCTTTATCTCGTCAGTTTCTCCGCTATAAGATAAAACCACCACTACATCATCTTCCCTGACGCTGCCTAAATCTCCATGTACAGCTTCAGCCGCATGAAGCCAGAAGCTTGAAGAACCGGTTGAAGAAAGAGTGGCTGAAAACTTTTGCCCTATTATGCCGGCCTTGCCCATTCCGGCAACCACAACCCTGCCCTTGCAATTGGTAATTATATTTACGGTCTTTATAAAATCGTTGTTAAGGCTTTTTTCTAAGTTGTCTATCCCTTTTTTCTCGATTTCTAAAACCTCTCTTGCCCAACTTAAGATTTTTCGGGAATTATGCTTTTTCATATATAGCCTTTCTTACTTTCACAATCTTTTTTACTAAACTTTCAACTTTGTTCAGAGGATAGGAAGTATGCTTATCCGAAAGGGCTTTTAAAGGAGCCGGGTGGACTTCCATAAAAATTCCGTCCACTCCGCAGGCGGCCGCGGCCAAACTCAAAGAAGGCACAAACTGCCGATCCCCTCCCGAAATTCCACCCTTAGCCGAAGGCCTTTGTAGAGAATGAGTGGCATCAAAGATGACCGGATATCCGAACTTTTTCATAATCAGGAAAGAACGAAAGTCAACCACAAGGTTATTATAACCGAAGCAACTTCCCCGCTCAGTAATCATTATGTTTTTGTTACCTGCTGAGGTCACTTTCTCAATAATATATTTAACATCTTCCGGTGATACAAACTGGCCCTTTTTTATATTTATTATTTTTTTGGTTTTAGCTGCTGCCAGAATCAAGTCAGTCTGACGGCATAAAAATGCCGGTATCTGAACAATGTCTAAAACTTTTCCAAGAATACCCGCCTGTTCAGGAGAATGTATATCGCTCAAAATGGGGATCTTTATTTTTTCTTTTATCTCCTTCAATATCTTTACGCCCTCGTTCAGACCGGGCCCCCGGAAAGATTTTATTGACGTCCGGTTCGCCTTGTCAAAACTGGCCTTGAATACGAACTTAACGGGATAGCGGGAAATTATATCTTTAAGCGCAGCGGCAAGCTTTAAGGTCTGCTGCCGGCTTTCGATAACGCAAGGCCCGGCTATAAAAACAAATTTTTCTTTATCTTTCATAACAACTCTACCTAGCCATTTCCTTTTTCAATTAAAATTTCCTCTACTCTTAGCAAATCACGCTCTGTGTCAACACCCCAGGAGTCAAACTTTGTTTCAATAACTTTGATTGGGCAGCCGGCTTCCAGCGCCCTTAGCTGTTCCAGTTTTTCGGTTTCTTCTAATTTAGAAGGCGGAAGGTTTTTAAAAGTATACAAAAAATCTTTGGTGTAAGCGTATACTCCTAAATGCTTATAATAAGTACTGCCTTTTCTGTCCCGGTCGCAAGGTATGGGACAACGGGAAAAATACAAAGCAAAACCGTTACAATCGCAGACAACTTTGACGACAGCCGGATCGTTTATTTGAAGGGCATCATTTATCCTGGTTTTAACCGTAGTCATTGCTAAGTCCGGATGTAAAAGCATTTCCTGAGCTAGGCTATCAATCGCTGAAGGATGCATCAGAGGTTCGTCAGCCTGTATATTTATAATTATTTTCGCCTCGATGTTAGAAACGGCTTCGGCTATCCTATCAGTCCCGGAAGTATGATCCAAAGACGTAAGCACGGCCTTGGCCCCGATTTTACGGGCTTCCTCATAAAGCGCCTGATGATCGCAGGCAATAATAAGGTCATCCAACGCATGACAGTCTGTTGCGTTTTCCCATGTCCTCTGAAGCAGAGATTTCCCGCGAATCTTACGTAAAAGTTTATAGGGAAGCCTTACCGAAGCATACCTAGCCGGGATAACCCCAATAACATTAATTTCTTGCTTCATTGATTTTTTTTACTAATTCTTTTTCGCTGGCGGTCGCCGCTCCTAACTTGCCGACAACTATCCCAGCAGCAAAATTAGCTATGATGGCTGCCTGTTTAGAGTCAGCGCCACAGCTCAAAGCCAAAGTAAACACCGCTATAACCGTATCACCGGCGCCGGTCACGTCAAAAACCTCTAAAGCTGCCGTAGGAATACGGCAAACGTCTTTATCGCCGAATAGCGCCATTCCGCCTTCACCCAAAGTTATCAACAGAACTTTAGGATTAAGCCTCTTCATTATTTCTTTGCCTAAAGTTAAAAGGTCTTTGCTCTTCCTGACTTTCATACCGGCGGCTACCTCCGCCTCTTTTAGGTTAGGAGTAAGAGCCGTCACATTTTTATAATAATCAAAATGCTCTTCTTTAGGGTCAACGGTAACGATCTTATTCTTTGCCCTACAAAGCCCAACCAGCTCCTTGACCAAAATCGGATTCACTACGCCTTTGCCGTAATCTTCAATTACAACCGCATCGAACCTGTTTATATTTTTTCTGATTTTATCCAGAAGCATTTTATTGGTCTGGCTTGATAAAAGCTCTATTGATTCCCAATCAACTCTGGCTATCTGCTGATGGTTAGCTATTATACGTGTTTTTAAAGTTGTAGGACGCTTGTTGCTCCTAACTACAAGCCCGGAATCGATTCCGGCTTTTGCCATAATAGAAAAGAGGTTCTTGGCGAAAGCGTCAGTTCCGGTTACGCCGCACATACTAACCTTAGCACCCAAGGCTTTTAGATTAAGCCCTACGTTAGCGGCACCGCCGCAGACAAAGCTTTCTCTATTTGCCCAGACTACCGGCACCGGGGCTTCCGGAGAAATCCTTTCGACTTTGCCAAAAATATGGCGGTCCAGTATAAGGTCTCCCACCACCAGGATATTCTTCCCTTTGAATTTTGAAACTATACTTTTTAGCTTATTCTTATTACCCATTACTGACGCTCCCTTTTACCCGCATAACCACCCAATTATACCATTCCAGTAGAAAAAATCTACCCTAAAAAAGCACCTTTTATCTATAAAAATGCTATTTATCTATAGCAAACCGCTTGAAACGTTATCGCAGAAAAGAAATCCTTTACGGCTTAGGCAAATCCCCGTATGCGCGGCACCAGAGCGTTTATAACGAAGCAATCCGTCTCTGGCAAGTTCCTGGATCGCCTTTGATTCCAGGCTCATAAAATCAATCCCGGTTGCCTGTTTAAACCAAGAAAAATTAATGCCTTCTTTGGTCCTTATTTTTATAGCCGCCGT
>JBAYNQ010000148.1:0-3844 GCA_041678705.1 Candidatus Omnitrophota bacterium | reverse complement strand
TAAAACGATCTTGGCTTTGGTCTTTGGGTCCCATTTTCTGTATTTCATCTGCTACCCCCTTGGTGCTATTATAGGAGATTTTCCTACAAATTGCACCCATTAGCTTAACGGGGAGCAGTATATATTGGCATTATTGGAATTTGGGATTTTTAGCATTTTCGCTCTAACAACTTTGTTATTGAAGATAATGCGTAAGCATTCTGCGAATAGGAGGGGTGGCCGAGCTCGGTTTAAGGCGGCGGTTTGCTAAACCGTTGTACGGTCGAAAGTCCGTACCTGGGGTTCAAATCCCCACCCCTCCGCCAATTTAAACCTTTGGTTTAAATTGGCGGAGCAATCGAAATTCGAAATTCGATTATAAGAGATTATTGATTGCGGTCAATTTTCAACTATCGATTTTCAGAAAGTTGCAATCGCTATGGCGACGATTGTACCGAATGACCTAAAATAAACAAAATTCAACACACTGCCAAAAACGCGGTGTTTGATGTATAATACAGTTAAATGGAAATTTTTTTAAACTTTATAATCTTCTTCGTTGGCTTATTAATTCTAATTTTTTCTTCAGGCTGGCTGATACAGGCAAGTGTCAAAGTATCCTATCTTTTCAGGTTATCCCCCTTATTCATAGGTTTAATTTTAGTTGCTTTCGGGACATCTGTGCCCGAGGCCGGAGTTGGGATAGTGGCGGCTATCCGTAACTACAGAGGCGTTGCTTTAGGTAATATAATCGGAAGCAATATTGCCAATATCGGCCTCATCCTGGGCATTTGCGCTCTTTTTAGGCCGTTGAGTGTAAACAAAAGCATCTTTAAGCGGGAAATGCCGATGATGCTGGCTTCGGTGCTTTTGCTTTTTATTCTAAGTGCTGATTTATGCATAAGCCGCATTGACGGTATTATTTTGCTGGCAGGTTTTATAGTTTTTTGTATTATAGCTTATACAGGCGGCAAGAAGCCTTTTGATACCAGCGAAATTGACAATTTTAAACTAAAAGGCTTTCTGAAAAGAAGTGCCTCAACGCCGTTAGTTTCTATAATTATTTTGTTATCGCTTCTGGGAGTATTCTGGGGAGCTAACTTAATGGTTAATTCCGGAGTCCTGCTGGCGGCGGCTTTCGGAATCAGCCCCTGGGTTGTGGGCTTAACTGTTTTTGCCATAGGTACATCGTTGCCTGAACTTTCTGCTTCGCTGACAGCTGCTTTTAAGAAAGTTCCCAGTATTAGCGTGGGCAATATTGTCGGCAGTAATATTTTTAATATTTTATTTATATTGGGGATAGTAGCGCTTATAAGGCCGGTTACTATTTCTGCGGAGATATTTCGCTTGGAGCTACCGGTATTACTGATTTATAGCTTGGCGATTTTAATTGTTATGAGAACCGGTTTTAAGATAACTCGTTGGGAAGGGGGAGCTTTATTCTTGGGGTATGTAGGATTTCTGGCAGTACTGTTTTTAAAAAGATAATATGGAATACGTAGTCTTTGCTTTAAAATATCGGCCGGCTGCCTTTGATGGCGTTGTGGGACAGGAAGATGTGGTCATGTCTTTAAAAAATGCCATAATCAGTAAGAGAGTTCACCACGCTTATCTTTTCAGCGGACCCAGGGGGGTGGGAAAAACTTCTTTAGCCAGGATTTTTGCCAAATCCCTTAATTGCTTTGAGGGCCCGACATCTAAGCCATGTGGGAAATGTCTAAGCTGTGTTGAAATCGCCAAGAACCAATCTCTGGATGTGATTGAGATAGACGGAGCTTCTAACCGGGGAATTGATGAGATAAGAACCTTGCGGGAAAACGTTAAGCTTTCGGCGGCTCACTCGCGCTATAAAATATATATTATTGATGAAGTTCATATGTTGACTCAAGAGGCTTTCAACGCCCTGCTTAAAACTTTAGAAGAGCCTCCGGCGCATGTTAAATTTATTTTTGCTACTACTCACCCGCATAAAGTTCCACCGACAATATTGTCCCGCTGTCAGAAATTTCAGTTCAATCTTCTTCCTGTAGAAAAAGTAGTTTTTAAACTTAAGAAAATCGTTGAAGCAGAGAAGCTGGATATTAAAGACAGCCTTCTTCATACAATAGCTCAGGCCGGCGGAGGCAGTATCCGTGATGCCGAATCTTTGCTGGATCAAGTGGTGCCGGTAATCCTTGAAAAAGGTTCCCTGGAAGACGTCTTTTCGTTTTTGGGGATAATAGACGAAGAGAGCCTGAACCGGGTTTTGGATAAAGCCATAAAGAAGGATTTACCATCTTGTCTTGAATTTATAGAAAAGCTTTCTGCCGATGGCAAAGACTTGGGGATTTTCCTAAACGGGCTCATTGAGCATGTCCGCAATCTTCTTCTGGCAAAGATTTCTCCTAAAAGCTTTAAAGAGCTCAGCGAGTTATCTCCTCAGGGTAAAGATGTTATCGTGGATTTAGCCAAGATTATCTCGACAGCGGAGGTATTGAAATTTATCGATTTGTTAATAGAGGCGAAAGACTTATCGCGCACGCTCAATACTGTCCGTATTCCTTTTGAGCTGGCATTGGTAAAATATTGCTATAAACCTGAAATTCAGCAGCCCCAAGCGCCTGCGAAGGCTCCTGAAAATAGTAATATCCAGCCTAAAAAGAAATTAGCCGAGAAGATAAAACCGGTTAAAAATGTAACGCCGATTCAAGCTTTAGGAAAAGAAATAGATGATACTGATTTTGATCCACCATCCAAAAAAACTAAAGATTCTAAGCCTCAGGTTGATTCAGCTACGTACATTCCGCAGGATTCCGGGCCTGAAGATGATGCGCTATTGCCTTTAATAAAAGCAAGATGGAATCAGATAATAGCCTATATACAAAAGGTAAGGGCTGCTATTGCTTCGCATTTGCATTTTTCTAGTCCGGTTTCATCTAAGGGGTGTGTTGTAACCATAGGGTTTTTACCGGCTAACTATTTTCATAAGGAAATAGTTGAAACCGCCAAGAACGTTCAATTTATTGAAGAGGCAATGTCAAAGGTAATGGAGAGAAAAGTAGGGGTGAAGTTTGAGCTAAAAGATGCTCTTGGAGGTTCCCGGCAGGCCGATCATTCCCAGGAATTCGAAGAGCCCCCTGCGGCTAAGGTAAGCAAAGCGCATAGCGAGGGAGATGATGAATTTTTAAATGACTTGCTTGATGCCTTTGGAGGAAAATTCCAGACGGAAGAGTAGCGTCCGTATATAGTATGTCGTATATAGCATTTCGCATATAGGATATCGTGGGTTGCAGATGGAGAAGATAAATAACTTTAAGCAGCTAAAAATTTGGCAAAAGGGAATTGAAATTGTTAAAGACATATACAGCATTACAGAAAAATTTCCCAATAAAGAGACTCGCGGTTTAATTTCGCAGATGCGAAGAGCGTCCGTATCTATACCGTCTAATATAGCTGAAGGTTTTAAGAGATATCACAATAAAGAATATAAGCAATTTCTGTTTATTGCTTTAGGCTCTTGCGCGGAATTAGAAACCCAGCTTATCATTTCAAATGAGCTCAAGTATATAAACAAAATAAATATGGAAGCCATTTGTGAAAAATTAGACCATCTTTCAAGAATGACTACGGTTTTAATTGGCAAACTCAAATAACCATCACGCTGTGCACGACATACTATATACGACATACGAATTAATCTATGGGTTTTAACAAAGCATTCAGCGATTTAGCAAAGAGTTTTTCGAAATTTCCCGGCGTAGGCAGACGCAGTGCCGAGAGGATGGCTTTTTATATCCTGAAAATGAAGCCTGAAGAAGTCAAAGACATGGCTTTAAAGATGGAGGAAATCCATAATCACATAAAGCCTTGCAGCTTATGTAATAAT
>JBAYNQ010000147.1:0-3858 GCA_041678705.1 Candidatus Omnitrophota bacterium | reverse complement strand
TTTGATTTTTGGCAGGTCACTTTTACTGCCTAAAACAATAGCGATTTTTTCTTTCATTGTTAAACCTCCCGATTAAATTATCTTATTTTATCGTTTAAATAGAGAAAATTCAAACCTTTATTTTGCAGAGAAATCACCGGGAGAAATAATATCTTAATCTAAAATTGATCGGAATAAACAAAGCTAACCAGGCAGGAATAAGGCTTTCGACTTAGATGGCCTTATTGCCAATATCTCTACGATAATACATACCTTCAAACTTTATATGATCTATTGCCGCATAAGCTTTTGCCTGCGCCTGGCGAAAAAGTGGATCCAGGGCCACTACATTCAAAACTCTGCCCCCCTTAGTCAAAAACCGTTGGGAATTAGACACCGGGTCCTGAATGATTTCTGTGCCGGCATGAAAAACTAAAATATCCTCTATATTCTTGAGTTCATTAAGCCCTTTAACTACCTTGTTCTTTTCGTATTCTCCGGGGTAGCCTCCTGAAGCAAGAACCACACATAAGCAATACCTATCATCCCAAATTAGCTTGACTTCGGAAAGACGGCTGCCTATTGTTTTAAGCATTATGTCAGCCAAGTCACTTTTAAGTTTAGGTAAAATAACCTGAGTTTCCGGGTCCCCAAAACGAACGTTAAATTCTAAGACATAAGGCTGAGCATCTTTTATCATTAATCCCGCGTAAAGAATCCCTTTATAAGCTTTACCTTCTGCCTTTAAGCCGTATATGAGTGGTTTAAAAATCCTGTCCATCGTTTTTTCAAGCAGGACTTCATCAAATAAAGCCGAGGGCGCATAAGCTCCCATACCGCCAGTATTCGGGCCCTGATCGTTTTCATGAGCTCTTTTATGATCTTGCGAGGCGACAAGAGGAATGATTGTTTCGCCGTCAGTAAAGACGAGTATCGAGACTTCGCAACCATCAACAAATTTCTCAATTATAATCTTATCAGCGGCCGGGCCAAACTTTTTTTCAACCATCATCACATCTATAGCCTCTTGTGCCTGAAGCTCTGTCTGGCAGACAATAACACCTTTGCCGGCAGCTAGCCCATCAGCTTTTATAACTAGAGGGTATTCATGTTTTACTGTATAGTCTTTGGCTTTTTGAGAATCGGTGAAGATTTCAAAATCAGCAGTAGGAAGGCCAAATTTACGCATTGCCTGTTTAGAAAAAACTTTGCTTGCTTCAAGAAGAGCCAAGTCTTTTGTTGGACCAAAAATAGCTAAACCCTTGCTCTTAAATTCATCCACTATGCCGGCGGCCAGAGAAACCTCCGGCCCTACGGCCGTAAGCCCGATTTTTTCCTTCAAAGCAAAATTCAAAAGCCCGTTTATGTCGTCAGCGGATATATTGACATTGTGAAAATTTTGTCCGGTTCCTCCATTCCCGGGAGCACAATAAATTTCACTTACCAACTCCGATTGCGAAAGTTTCCAAGCCAGGCAATGTTCTCTGCCTCCAGAACCAACCACCAAAACTTTCATACAAGCACCATTTTTTTAGAAGACTTTTCGAGACGTCCAATAATATGAGCTTTTACTTTTTTACTCAATCTTTCTTTAATCTTATGGGCATGTTTTGGATCTACAACCAAAAACATGCCTATGCCCATATTAAATACTGAATACATCTCTTTCTCCGGAATTCTTCCTTTATGTTGGATGATTTTAAAAATCTCAGGAGTTTTCCAGCTTCGCTTTTCTACAATCATACCCAAACCCCGTGGCAAAATTTTAGTAGCCTTATTATAAAAAGCGCCGCCGGTAACATGAGCAATGCCTTTTATAGCCGAAAGCTGCAAACTGTAAGCTCCAAGCAAAGAAAGGATAGATTCGACATAAATACGGGTCGGTTTAAGTAACTCCTTAGCGCAGCTCTTAATCCCTCTTGGGCCCAGAGCTTTCCTCACCAGAGAGAACCCATTAGAATGCAGGCCTGATGATTCCAGGCCGATTATTAAATCTCCGGATTTTATATTTTTCCCGTTAATCATGCGGTTTTTATCGGCTATGCCTACACAAAAAGCTGCCAAATCATATTCACCAGGTTTATACATACCCGGCATCTCAGCAGTCTCCCCGCCAAGGAGAAGGCAATCAGATTCTTTAAGCCCTTTTTTTATTCCGTTCATAACACTAATCAGGGTATTCATATTTAATTTCCCGCAGGCAATATAATCAAGGAAAAATAAAGGCTTTGCGCCGGTGCAAATTACATCATTAACGTTCATAGCCACCAAATCTATGCCGACAGTATTGTGAACATTTAGAACCTGGGCAATGTTCAACTTTGTGCCTACTCCATCGGCTGAAGAAACTAAAACGGGATTCTTAAAATCTTTAAGCAAAGGCTTTAAATCAAAAAGTGAGCCAAAGGCTTTCATCTGTCCGGACCTGTTTACGTTTATCTTTTTAACAAAAAGCTCGCCCTTTTTAACATCCACCCCTGATTTTTTATAATCTATTTTTTTCATAGCCATCAACTCCCGGAATCCCCTATCCAGCAATAGCGGCAAAGTTTTTCTTTGGGCAAGCCTACAGCCTTTACCATGTCATCTATAGTTTGGTATCTTAAAGTAGTTACTTCTAAATCACGGGCAATCCATTCTATCATCTTGGCGTATTTAGAAGAGTTGTAATCCAGATACTCACTAATGTCTTCCAAGTCCTTTCCTTCCAAAGCTTTTATTGCTTTGCGGGCAACAAGTTCACTTATGCTGCGTGTAGATAGACAAAATTTACAGGGAAACATCAGGGGCGGACAAGCCGGCCGGGCATGAACCTCTTTTGCTCCAGCCTCCCAGAGCTTTTTTACAGTAAAATTTTTAAGCTGAGTGCCTCTTACAATCGAATCTTCGCAGACCACAATCCGATTGCCTTTGATTATATCTTTTATAGGAATAAGCTTCATTTTGGCTACGAAATCGCGCGTTTCCTGAGAAGAAGGCGTATAGCTGCGGCCATAGCCCGGGGTGTATTTGACCAAGGGCCTACGATAAGGCTTTCCCGATTCCATAGCATATCCTAAAGCATGAGCGATGCCTGAATCAGGAACCCCGGAAACCAAATCTACATCTATGTCTTTATCTCTTCTAGCCAGAAGCTTGCCGCATTCTTCTCTCACCACTTCCGTATTAACCCCTTCGTAAGTAGAAGCCGGGAAACCCGTATAAATCCATAAAAATGTGCATATTTGGCTGTTACTGGCACCTTCTCTTTTTGCTATCATACCTTCTTCATTTATTAAGACTATCTCTCCCGGCTGAATATGTTTTTTAATATTAAATCCGAGGTTAGGAAAAGCGCTGGTTTCGGAAGTAACCGCACAGGAGCCTTGCTTCTCTCCTACGGCAAGGGGGGTATATCCGCGCCGGTCTCTTGCCGCATAGATTCCTTTTTCATGAAGTAAAAGAAGAGAGCACGAGCCTTCGATTACTTCAAACATCTTCTCAATACCATCCACCAAATCTTTGCCCTGACTGATCAATTTTGCTATAAGCTCGGTACTATTTACTCCACTTTTGGTAACCTCGCTGAGAGAAAAACCTTTTTTCAAAAGCTCTTTCGCTAAATACTCTTTATTTTCAAGGAGTCCGGCAGTAACCAAACAAAAGGGGCCAAATTTGGAATTTAGATAAATAGGCTGCTCATCAAAATCGCTGATGACGCCGACACCTTTGTTTCCCTTCATGTGTTTGTAATCTTCATAAAACTTTGATTTAAATTGTGTCTGGCTTATGTTATGAATTTGCCGGCAGAAAGAATCACCCAAAACAGCCACGCCCGCGTATTCAGTCCCCATATGAGAATGGTAATCTGTACCATAAAATAAATCCCGCGTGCAATCT
>JBAYNQ010000146.1:0-3862 GCA_041678705.1 Candidatus Omnitrophota bacterium | reverse complement strand
ATGCTGAAATTATCGATCTAAGCCTTAAAATACTGGATTCAGTGGGCCTTAAAGAAAAAAAGCTTATCATTAATTCCCTGGGGTGTGAAGGTGATAAGGATAAATTTACCAAGATTCTTAAGGCGGATCTTGAAAAACGTAAAAATAATCTTTGCGAAGATTGCCAGATTCGACTGAAAAAGAATCCCTTGAGGATTTTAGATTGCAAAAACGAAGAGTGCCGAAGGCAAATAAAAAGCTTTATGGTGGTTGATTGCTATTCTCAGGATTATCTATGCTCGAAGTGTTTTGATGATTACAAAAATCTACTGAACTTACTTAAAGATTTAGGTATAGAGTATGAGTATGATCCATGCCTTGTTCGCGGACTTGACTATTATACCAATACTGTTTTTGAGATAACCTCCCTTGAACTAGGGGCGCAAAACGCCATCGGTGCCGGTGGACGATATAACGGCCTTATCAAGACTTTGGGCGGCCCAAACATTCCGGCGGTAGGTTTTGCTTTAGGAGTTGAGAGGATCCTTCTGGCCCTCGGTAATGTTTCTCTTGAGGCGGTTCTGGATGTTTTTGTGGTTGTCTCCGGCCGCAGCCTTGAAAAAACTGGGTTTGAAATAGTCCGAGAGCTCAGGAAATCGGGGCTCAACGCTGATATGGACTTTTGTGGTAAATCCTTAAAGGGCCAGATGCGGCTGGCTCAGAAAAAAAGATCCAGCTTTGCGTTGATCGTCGGAGAAGAGGAGTTAGCAGAAGGTGTTGTTTTATTTAAGGATATGGAGAACTCCCGGCAGGAAAAAGTAGCAAAGTCAAACATCTTGGATTATTGTGAAAGAAATATTGTTTGCGGAAAGAGAGGAAGGTGCCAATGCTAAGGACTCATAATTGTGGACAGTTGAACAAAGAAAATGTCGATGAGGAAGTCATCCTGTGTGGTTGGGTTGCTTCCCGCAGGGACCATGGAAAACTTATTTTTATAGATATCAGGGATAGGTATGGCATTACGCAAGTTGTTTTTTTGCCTAAGCCGGACGCTTCTACCTATGAAAAAGCGAAGCGCCTGCGTTGCGAAGACGTGATCAAGGTTACCGGCAAAGTCGGCTCTCGTCCCCAGAAGACCGAGAACCCGAAAATTTCTACCGGGTTTATCGAGGTGTGTGCTCAAGGGCTAGATATTTTGAACGCGGCCCAAGATTTGCCGTTTGTGGTTGATGATGACACTGAAGCTGGTGAAGAGGCAAGATTTAGGCACAGATATCTTGATTTACGCCGGCCAAAAATCTGTAAAAAAATGATTTTACGGCACGATTTTAACCAGGCTTTCAGGAGTTTTCTTAATCAAAGAAAATTTTTAGAAATAGAAACACCTTTTCTTACAAAGTCAACTCCGGAAGGGGCTCGGGATTACCTGGTTCCTTCTCGTTTGAATCCCAATAAGTTCTACGCTCTCCCCCAGTCCCCCCAGATATTCAAGCAGATTCTTATGGCTTCAGGCATGGACAGGTATTATCAGATCGTCAGGTGTTTTAGGGATGAAGACTTGCGTAAAGACCGCCAGCCGGAATTTACCCAGCTGGATATAGAGATGTCTTTTATCCAGGAGCAGGATATTATTTCTTTGACCGAAGAAATGTTTGCTTATGTTTTCGAGAAAGTCCTGGGGGTTAAGATTAAAACTCCTTTTTTCCGCATTTCTTACGATGAGGCCATCAAAAAACATGGGTCTGATAAGCCCGACATAGGAGAAGGCGACTATCGGTTTTTGTGGGTCGTTGACTTTCCGATGTTTGTGTCTGAAAACGATTCACAACAGTTGCAGGCGTGTCACCATCCTTTTACCGCTCCCCGTATTCAGGATGAAGGCCTTTTAGAAACTGAACCCGTAAAAGTCTTGGCGCGGGCTTATGATTTGGTACTTAATGGTTCAGAGCTCGGCAGCGGCTCGATAAGGATTCACTCTTGCCTGCTTCAGAATAAAATATTTCAGGTTCTGGGAATCAGTCCCCAAGCCGCCGAAGAAAAATTTGGTTTTCTTTTAAGAGCTTTCAAATACGGAGCCCCGCCACATGGAGGGATTGCTTTTGGGTTAGACCGCTTATATGCTATAATAAGTGGGTCAGACAGCATCCGTGAAGTTATTGCTTTTCCTAAAACTCAAAAAGGCACATGTCTTTTAAGTGATGCTCCTTCTGGGGTCGATCCGGAGCAGCTAAAAGAGCTGTATATAGATATAGTAAAGGCGCAAGAGTAAAAGGGTATGTAACAGGGTTAAGAAACAGGGGGGGGTATATGAAGTACTGGTTTTTAACAGGTATTTTTTTTATCGGCGGTTGTGTAGGGGTCAAGTCTTATACAATTGAAAAGCCCAGAGTTGACACAACCATAGAAGGCAACCAAGGGTATCTATTTGGAACGCCTAAGGCTGAGACTAAAGCCAGCAGGTTAGGGGACACTCGCAAGATATCAGTGGTAGAGATTGAGTTAGGTTCTCCCAAAGCCAAGAAAGGTTCTTCGAATTTTGCAGAAGAAGAAGTCTTTTTAGATCAAGAAGTTGTTTATGATTCAGCCGGCATAGAGGAGATAGATGTTAGTGAAGTTGTTATGGAGCAGGAGTTTGAGACGTACACCGTGCAGAAAAATGATACTCTCCAAAAAATTTCCAAAAGATTTTACGGAACTACTAAAAAATGGAAAATGCTTTTTGAAGCTAACCGGG
This sequence comes from Candidatus Omnitrophota bacterium, assembly GCA_041678705.1. Taxonomy (GTDB): domain Bacteria; phylum Omnitrophota; class Gorgyraeia; order Duberdicusellales; family 4484-171; genus JAQUWY01. Next base: position 1,149 of record JBAYNQ010000146.1, on the reverse strand, counting down.
ATACTTTGAAAAGTCCTGACAGGCTTTATCCAGGGAAAAAAATCAAAATACCGGTCTTAAACTAAATGCATGCAAAAGATAGTTACCGTTGACGATTCTTCTTACTTAAGTTATATTTTTGGGCCCAATGACGTCAATTTAAAATTTATAGAAGAAGAGCTGTCGGTTTCGATTATGATTAATTCCGGAGGCATCCTTCTTAAAGGTTCTAAGGAAGGCTTAGATAGGGCGGTAAATGTTATTAGGAAGATGACAGACTTGGCTAAAGAGGGATTTGTCATCAGTCAGCAGGAACTTAGCCGTTATTTGGGGACAAAAAAAGCCGCCCGGCGGCAATTGGGCCCGGATGCCGTTGATGAAAAGTTTGAAAAGCTAAGCATCAAAGTTCCTCTTAGAAAGAAACTGGTTCTTCCGAAAACCCAGGGGCAAGGCGAATATATACGGGCCATGCACGAGTATGATATTGTTTTTTCTACTGGTCCCGCCGGTACGGGTAAAACATATTTGGCTATGGCCATGGCGATAAATGCTCTTACTACCAATAGTGTGCGCAGAATAATCCTGACTCGTCCGGCGATAGAGGCTGGTGAATCTCTGGGATTCCTGCCGGGTGATATAACCGAGAAGCTCAGACCGTATCTTCGGCCGCTTTACGATGCGCTTTATGATATGATGGATGCTGAAGTTATTGAAAGCTACCTGGAAACGGGAATTATTGAGATAGTACCCTTGGCTTATATGAGAGGCAGGACTTTAAACAGCGCTTTTGTTATACTGGATGAGGCTCAGAATTGTACCTGCGAACAGCTAAGGATGTTTCTTACTCGTTTGGGGTTTGATTCCAAGACAGTTATTACCGGAGATGTAACTCAAAGCGATCTGCCGCAAGGCCAGCCAGCTGGGCTGATAGAAGCCATAAATCTTTTGAAAGGCATAAAAGGCATAAAGTTTGTTAACCTAGATAAAAAAGATGTGGTCAGGCATCCCTTGATACAAAAAATAATCCAAGTTTATGAAAATTTCTACAATAAAAAAACAAATTAATTGGGCCAGCTTAGCGATTGGCATAGCTTTTTTTTCCGTAATGAGCTTGGTGTTTTTTATTTACTCCGTAGATTTCTCTCTGCTAATATTGATTTTTATTGTTTT
>JBAYNQ010000145.1:0-3923 GCA_041678705.1 Candidatus Omnitrophota bacterium | reverse complement strand
TGTAGTCTTGATGAGGCATCTTTGCCGTTTCCTCTTTGTTTTGTCCTGGGCTCTGAGGGCTCGGGGATACGCTATGGTATCCAGAAGCATCTGGATTTAAAAGTTAATATCCCTATGGAGGGGGCGCCTCTTTCGTTTAATGTTGCAACCTCAACCGCGGTATTCTGTTATGAAATATCACGCCAGAGAAGGCGCCTGGGCCCGAATAAAGGGCTTTAGTTGACCGCGTTTGAATGCGGTGATATAATTGACCTGAACGGATTTTTATAAGATAGACATGAAACAGGCAAGGGTCTAAAAGCGTAAGACAGCTTATGAGAAGAAAGAGCTGTCTTTTTTATTTTAAATTATGACAAAAAATTCGGAAAAAACAAAAGAGGCTTTAATCAAAGAAAACGAGGCATTACATCTTAAGATTGCTGAGTTAGAAATTATCAAACAGCAATACAGATGGACTGAAGAAAGGCTACAAAAAGAAAAAGACCTTACTCGCAAGTATCTTGATATTGCCGGAGTAATTATAGTTATTCTTGACCGTCGGGGCATAGTCAGGCTTATCAATCGCAAAGGTTGTCAGATTTTAGGTTATAAACAGGATGAGATTGTAGGCAAGAACTGGTTTGACAATTTTATTCCCAAGACTGTTCGTAGCGATGTAAAAAATATCTTTGAAAAAAATATAGCCGGAAAAATCTCTATGCTTGAGTCCTACATAAATCCGGTTCTTACCAAGAATGGCCAGGAACGGATTATCCACTGGCACAACTCTTTTCTTAAAGACGAGAAGGGCAGTATTGCTTCGACTTTAAGTTCCGGCGAAGATATTACCGAACGCAAGAAAGAAGAAGAGGCCCGTAAGCAGAGCCTTGAGCTTTACCGCAGCCTAGTACTGGCTTCTCCCAATGCTATAATTATTATCAATTCCGACGGTAAAATTATCATGGCAAATCAGCAGGCAGCCTTTTTGTCGAGGTTTGGACATAAAGACCAGTTGATCGGAAAGAGCTCATTCGATTTTCTTTGCTCCTGTGACGTCCTAAGAGCCAAGGAGAATCTAAGCAAAGTTTTTGACGGAGCTGTTGTAACTACAGAATATACATTTAAGAGAAAAGACGGCACTTTTTTTCTTGGTGAGATGGGTGCCTCTTTAGTCAGAGACGCCAAGGGAGCTCCCATGGCGCTTATCGGAACCATACGGGATATAAGCGAAATAAAAAAAGCCGAAGAACAAATCAAGAGAAAAGAGATAGAATTCCGGCTTGCTTTCGAGAATGTTAAAGATGCTATTTTCTGGGCTGATCCGGAGACGGGGGTGATTATTAATTGTAATAAGGCGGCTGAAACCTTAATAGGAAGGAAGCGAAGAGATATCATCGGCAAACATCAGACTTTGCTGCATCCTGCCGATAAGAAAAAATACTACACCAGGATGTTCAAGACTCATCTCAAAGAAAAAAGAATCGTAGACGCTGAAGCCGAGATTATTGATGCTTCCGGCAAGATAAAACCGGTCAATATAACCTTTTCGATGACCATAATTGGCAATAAGCCTTTGGCTCAAGGAATCTTTCGTGATGTAAGCGCCCAGAGGAAAACTCAGAAAGAGCTTTTGTTTAGCCGGTTTGTTATCGACCATATGGGGGATGCGGCTCTCTGGGTTACTCCCGACGCATCTATACATTATGTGAATTCAGCGGCTTGTGGTCTTTTAGGTTATTCGTGCAAGACTCTTCTTGCGAAGAAAATATATGATATAGACGTTAATATTCTTGAAAAATTCTGGCCTCGCAGGTGGAAAGAGATAAAACGCAAGAAGATGGTAAAGATGAAAACACATTATTGCAGAAAGGGTGGAATTTTCTTCCCGGTTGAGATAACCGCAAACTATATGGGCTATAATGGCAATGAATACATATGTGCTATTGTAAGGGACGTCACTGAAAGAGAGCGCATCAAAAATGCCTTGGAGAAAATGGAACATGACAAGGAGCTTATCTTAGATAGTGTTTCAGAATTAGTTGTTTATCACAATTCACGGATGGAAATCGTTTGGACAAATAGAGCTGCCGGAAAATCGGTGGGGCTCTTACCGCAGAAACTAAATGGCAAGCATTGCTACAAAATTTGGCATAATCGTAATTCTCCCTGCAAAGGCTGCCCCATAAAGAAAGTCTTTGAAACCGGAATGCCGCAGGAAGGGGAAATCGCATCTGCGGATGGCCGCTTTTGGTTAATAAGGGGGTACCCGGTCAAAGACGTAAGCGGCAAAGTTTCCGGGGTGGTCGAAGTCACTCTGGATATTACCGAAAGAAGGAAAATTGAGGAAGAGCGCCAGCGTAATTTTACCCAATCAAGGAGAATATTAGAAGAAACTGTTGTGGCTTTAGCAGCTATGGCTGAAAGAAGGGACCCTTACACTGCCGGCCACCAGAGGAGAGTAGCCCAGTTAGCTTGCGCTATAGCCCAGGAGTTAGGCCTTGACGCTGATCGCATTGAAGGCCTGCGTATGGCAGCTATTATCCATGATGTGGGTAAGGTTTATGTTCCGGCTGAAATTCTAAGCAAACCCAGCCGGTTGACGGAGCTGGAATTTAGTATTATAAAAACTCATCCTCAAATCGGATATGATATTCTAAGGCCGGTTGAGTTTCCCTGGCCGGTTGCTAAGATTGTCCTTCAGCACCATGAAAAATTAGACGGCTCAGGCTATCCCAACGGCCTCAAGGATAAAGAAATTCTATTTGAGTCAAAAATTTTAACGGTTTCTGACATCGTAGAGGCGATGGCTTCGCATAGGCCTTATCGTGCTGCTTTGGGAATAGAGCAAGCTTTGAAAGAGATTTCTAGAAAGAACAATAAACTGTATGACCCGCAAATTGTTAAAGCCTGCGTAAAGGTCTTCACGGAGGACAAGTTTAAATTTTCCAATAAAAAGAATTAAATTTGATCGAGGGGAGTTATGAAAAAAGAACTGATTCCTGTTGGGGACAGAGTTGTAGTCAGTTTAGATAAAGACCAGCTTAAAACCGATTCCGGATTATACTTGCCTCAGGGAGTAAAAGAAAAGGATAAAATACAGGCCGGTAGAGTGATTAAGACTGGCCCGGGATATCCGGTGCCCGACCCCAGCGCTTTAAGTTCTGAACCTTGGGCGAAACCTGCGGCGGAAAAATATTTCCCTCTACAGGTTCGGGAAAATGACTATTGTATTTTTCTCAAAGAGCAGGGCATCGAAATATCTTTTGAAAAGAAAAAATATGTAGTTGTGCCCTACTCCGCGATTCTTGTTTTAATTCGGGACGCAGAAAGTACCCATAAAAGCTATGCTTTGTGAATTAAAGCCTTGTTTATATAAGAAATACCGGCTCTAGCACGGCATGAAACCGTTTCCAAAAAATAAGAAAAAAACATTCATAATAAAGCTTATTTGCTAATTTTATGTTATCATTTATCTGGGTTTATCTACCGGCTTTTTGTGGATACGGAGGATATGATGCGAAAGAAAGCTAAAGTAGTCTTGATTATTTTTCTATTGGGTTTTTTGGTTTGCGGATCCGGATTGTCTCAATATGTCGAGTTAGACGGAAAGAGAATCGTTATTAACGGGCCTTCTAAATTTAAAAATTTAGGAGTAGCGCCGGACAAAGATGCTTGTGACGCATTAATCGTTGCGGCTGAATATGGAAACAGGGAACTGTTTGAAAGAATTCTCAGTTCTTTTGATATTATTAGGATCAAAAACAACTCTATCGCCGTGGTTATAGAGGAAGATGTTTTCGGGTACAAAGCCAAAGTTTTGCTTGTGAGCGGCCTGCATAGAGGTTTAAGCGGCTGGATACATATTGACAGGTTAAAAAATAACCAAAATCAGCCGTCCATTCCGGAATACGACATTTAGCATAAACCCTTCTGCCAATCCCTTT
>JBAYNQ010000144.1:0-3924 GCA_041678705.1 Candidatus Omnitrophota bacterium | reverse complement strand
CCTCTCAGGAAGATACCCCACATTATTAAAAACATCACTTTTTATTTCAAGAGCCCAGCACTCAAAAGCAGTCAAAACTAAAATCAAAAAAATTATACACCTCTTCATATATCTCCTTATCTAAGTTACCTATGCAGGTTTCTCAAAAGCTGCCCTGGCCGTCAAAGACCTTGTTTAGTTCTTCTTGGCTAAGGGTCAAAGCGAACCTCATGAACCCTTCCCCGTATTTTCCAAAGCCCACACCAGGGGTAGCAACGATACTTTTCTTACTAATAAGATATTCAGCAAATTTCATTGAAGACTTATAAACAGATGGGATCCTAGCCCAAACATAAAAAGTTGAATCGGCATGAACATCCTTAAAGCCGGCTCTCTCAAGGCCCCGAAGAAAAACTTTTCGCCTGGAGTTAAAAATGCCACGTATCTTTTCTATATAGTCTTCACATTCATCAAGAGCAATCTGGCCGGCTTCCTGTATCGCTCCGAAGATGCCTGAATCTACATTTGTTTTGACCTTAAACAGGCCGGACAGAATTTTTTCGCCTCCGGCGGCCCAGCCAATACGAAATCCAGTCATACAAAATGTTTTTGAGAAAGAGTGAAATTCTACGGCGACCTCTTTTGCCCCTTTAATCTCAAGTATGCTGTGCGGTTTTTCGTCAAAATATATTTCAGAATAAGCATTATCGTAAGCGATGATAATCCCATAACGTGAACAGAACTTGACAGCTTCTTTGAGAAAATCCATCGGAGCCATGGCTGTAGTGGGATTGTTGGGATAATTCAAGTAAATAATCTTAGCCTTGTTCCTAATATTCAAAGGTATATCCGAAAAATCGGGAAGGAATTTATTCTTTTCTAAAAGCGGCGCTTCATATACTTTCGCTCCGGAAAAAAGTGCCGCCCCCCTGTATCCGGGATAACCGGGGGAAGGTATTATAACGTAATCGCCTTTATTAACGAAGGCTAAAGGAAAATGCACCAAGCCTTCCTTTGAGCCCAGCAAGGGTAATATCTGTCCATCAACATCCAGCTCTACTGAGAACCTTTTTCTAAACCACCTCTGTATGCTGGCACGTAAGGCAGGTTTTCCCTGATCTAAGGCGTACTTCTGGTTGCTCTTAAGACTCGCTCCCCGGCAAAGCGCTTCTACCGCTTTTTCGGGAGCCGGAACATCAGGGTCACCTATGCTTAAATCAAAAAAGTCCACGCCCTTTGCTCTAAGCTGGCCTTTTTTCTTATCAATCTCAGCAAAAAGATAGGGAGGAAACTTTTTAAGCTTTTGCGAAAACTCTATTTTTTTCATAATGCTGCACAACCTCTTCAGTTATTCTGACAACTGCCGATGCTTGAGCTTAGACCTAAAGTTTGGGTTGCGAAAGGACATCGTCCATAGAATATAAGCCCTGGCACTTGCCCTTTACCCAGGAACAGGCAACCAAGGCTCCCTGAACAAAAATGTCACGTGTTCTTGCCGAATGGAATAATTCTAACCTGTCGACATCACTTTCAAAAATTACCTTATGGTCGCCGACAATTTCATCTTCCCGGATAGATTTTATGCTTTCCGGCTTAACGTTAATGCCCTTGCTATTGATAATCCTGGCTATTTCTTTTGCCGTCCCGGAAGGTGCGTCTTTCTTGTGAACATGATGAGTCTCTGTAATATTTACCCTGTAGCCTTTCAAAATCTCAGAAACTTGCGACAGAATCTTAAACAAAGCGTTGACTCCGACACTCATATTGGGAGAAAAAACAACCGGTATTTTTTTTGAAGCATCAACAATCCTGCTGCGGCCTTCTTCATCAAAACCCGTAGTGCCGATCACAACAGGCTTATTGTATTTAATCAGATAAGATAAGCAGTTTAAAGTCGCTGCCGGATGAGTAAAGTCAACAAAGCAATCGCAACTGGCTACTTTTTCAAGGTCGTCTGTAATCATGACGCCGGAGAAAACCTTGCCTATGTCCGGATGCCCTTGCCTTTCGAATCCAAAAGGAACCCCATAATTGGAATCAGCTAATGCCAGAGATGCTATCCTCTGGCCCATCTTCCCTCTTGCACCGTTTATACCTAGATTGATCATTTTTGGTCTACTTAATTAACTTATATTTCCTCAAAACTTCCTTCAACCTGTTAGAGTTTGACTCATTCATGGAACAAAGAGGTAAACGTAAATTAGCTTTTACTAAACCCATACTTTCTAAAGCGGTTTTTACCGGTATGGGATTAGTTTCAATAAAGAGAGCTTTGATTATTTCATAAAGCTCTAATTGAATCCTGCGGGCCCGCTGCACATCTTTTGTCAAAAAAGCAGAAACCAGCTCGTGTGTTTGGGCCGGAAGTATATTGGCGACTACTGAAATAACCCCTTTAGCACCCATCGAAAGTATCGGCAGGGTTATTTCATCGCTGCCGGAAAAAAGCATGAATTTCTCATCAACCAGAGACATGATCCTCGAAATCTGATCCAGGCAACCGCTGGCCTCCTTAATCCCAACAACGTTACGGCAATCCCTATATACCTTAAGAACAGTCTCAGGTAAAATATTGCTGCCGGTACGGGAAGGGACATTGTAGATAATGATGGGGATGTCCACGCTGTCAGCTATTTTCTTAAAATGGCGATACAGGCCTTCTTGCGTAGGCTTATTATAGTAAGGTGTAATTACCAGAGCGTAATCGGCCCCTACCTTTTTAGCGTGCTCGGTAAGTTCAAGAGCTTCCCGGGTAGAATTAGAACCGCAACCAGCAACCAAAGGAACTCTGCCTCCTGCAACTTCAACTGCCAGCTCAACTATCCTGCGGTGTTCTGAATGAGATAAAGTAGCACTTTCTCCGGTTGTACCACAAACGAGTATCCCGTCAGTCCCTTTTTTGATATGCCAGTTGATAAGCTCCTTTAACTTAGGCTCATCTACCATCTCATTGTCATCAAAAGGAGTGACTAAAGCGACTATGCTTCCTTGTAACATATAACCCCCTGGCATTACGCCTTATTGAAATATCTGGCCGCTGCATACGATAGCAGCCCTGCCTTTAAGCCAAACGTCATCAACTTCTTTCGTGCTACGCCTAAAAAAAACACTTAAAATTTCTCCGCTTTCTGTTTTCACCTTTATCCGGCGGTTTAAATCCTTTAACAGCGGACTTAAAACATAATCGACAACGACAGCACTCGCCGTAGCCCCGGTACCGCAAGCTAAAGTTTCAGCCTCAACGCCCCGCTCGTAGGTTCTTATTCGTATTGTTTCGGAACTTAAGAGTTCAACAAAATTTACGTTGGTTCCGGCCGGCGAAAATCTTTTATGAAAACGTATCTGACGACCTATGCCCTCCACATCCATGCCCTTGAGGCCTTCAACAAAAATCACCGCATGCGGAACGCCGGTATTAATAAAATTCACTTTCATATTTTTCCCCGAAAATTTTAAAGGTATGCCGGATTTTAAACCAAAAGGTTTAGTCATTTTTATTTCGACCTGGTCTTTTATTGATTTAGCTTCTATTATTCCGGCTTTAGTTTCAAACCTCAGGCTAGCTTTCTTAAGCTCGGCGGCCGCCCAAAAAGCTACGCACCGGGCCCCATTACCGCACATTTCTGCTTCTGATCCGTCAGCGTTAAATATCCTCATTTTAAACATAGCTTTTTTTGAAGGTTCAATAACCAGTAAACCATCGGCGCCTACGGACTTTTTTCTCTCGCAATGTTTTTTAGCAAAAGATTTATAGTTTATCTTTGCTGCTAGAGCCTTTAGCCCTTGATTTATAAGAATAAAGTCATTTCCCGAAGCCTGCATCTTAACAAAGTATATTTTCTTCATAAGCTTTTAAGCGCCATTTCGTTATCAATCAAATCACCGTAGCTTTCACGTCTACGTACTATATGGGATTTTTTACCGTCAACGATAATCTCTGCCGGG
>JBAYNQ010000143.1:0-3968 GCA_041678705.1 Candidatus Omnitrophota bacterium | reverse complement strand
TTTTTAAAGCAAGCCTCTATTTTTTCTAAAAACCCTTTGGTGTCTGCCTCGATAACGCCCTGGATTAAGTTGTCCCTTCCTCCACCCTTTAAAGATAATTCTTCCTTAAAGTCAGCAACAAATTTCTTACAACCAAATCCTTTGGCTATTATATCGTCACTGGCAGAACAAAAAAACTTATTTTTTCCGGAAATCCCTGCAGCTATAAAAATGAATACTGGCTTTAGCTGTTTTTTTGCTTCATCGGCTAAAACGCGAATAGCCGTTTCTCCTTCTGAAGAAGACAGGTAATCTTTACTGTCAATATACGCAAGTAAGTTAATGCCGTTTATTTTTTTATTGTTCGATTCAACAACCTTTTGCGCGACAGAGGCCGCCGTTTCTTTTGATAACCTGTTGATATCTTGCTTTAAGGATTTTGTTTCCTCGATAAGCTTTTGCAAAGAAATATTTATATTATCCGGGTTACACTTAAGGGCTGCTGATATTTCTAACTTATTGTCCTGCAAACCTTTAAAGAAAGCATAAGCCTTACGGCCAACCAAAGCCTCAATCCTTCTTACGCCGCTGCTGATAGAAGATTCGGACTCAATAACAAACATTCCTATCTCAGAAGTATTATCAAGATGCGTCCCGGCACAAAGCTCTTTGCTGTAATCTGAAATCGAAACCACTCTTACCTTGCTGCTATATTTGTCTTTAAAAAATGCTAAGGCGCCTTCTTTTTTTGCCTGTTCATAAGAAAGAGTTTTTTTACACACAGTGCCGGCGGCGATTATATAATCATTGACCAGCCCCTGAACTTTTTGTATTTCCTGGCTGGTCAAGGCCTGAAAATGAGTAAAATCGAAACGGAATCTATCTTCATCAACCAAAGAACCCTGTTGCGCTACATGACTTCCCAAGACAGTCCGTAAAGCTGCTTGAAGAAGATGCGTCGCGGTATGAGCCCGCGCCAGCGCTTTTCTTCTCTGTTTATCTATGGCGGCTTGCGCTTTGGAGGCCTTTATTTTCCCCTTTAGAACTGTACCCTTATGAAGAAAAGCATCAGCCACTTTAAAAACTTCCTCAACTTTAAACTCACCATCTTTGGTATTAATATATCCGGTGTCAGAAAGTTGTCCTCCGCCGCCGGCATAAAAGGGGGTTTCCGACAAAACTATCGATGCTTCTTGGCCCCGAGAAATCTCTCCTATTTCTTGACCGGAAACAAATATCTTAATTACATTGGTATTAATGCTGTCTTTGTCATACCCTGAGAATTTAGTTTTCTCCTTTAAAGAAATGTCGGCGGTTTTAAAAATATTATCATCAAACATACTGCTGGAACGAGAACGCTGGCGCTGCTGTTTCAGCAAAGCTTGGAAACCTGAATCATCGGTCTCAAAACCTTTTTCGCGGGTAAACTCTTTTATCAAACCCAGAGGCAAGCCATAAGTATCATAGAGATAAAACACATCATCTGCGGTTAAGGTGTTTTTTCCTATTTTCTCCAATTTCCCAATTATAACATCCACATAAACTTTGCCATCTTTAAGCAGAGAAAAATATTTCTTTTCCTCTGCCAGTATGATTTTTGAAATATCATTTTTCTTCTGGCTTATTTCAGGATACTGCTTTTTCATAAGCTCGGCGAAAACATCAGGCAATTTATACAAAAAAGGCTCCTTGTTACCTAAGCTGCTGCTTTTAAAAAGGGCGTTTTTGACGATTTTTCTGATAACATAGCCCTGTTCCTTATTAGAAGGAAATATCCCGTCGCAAATCGCAAAAGTTGCCGCCCGGGCATGGTCAACAATTGTATTGACGGAACTTTTAACTGATTCATCAGAATAAGAACCTTTCTTGGCTATTCTCCTGACTTCTTCAACTACCGGCGCTAAAATATCTATCTCAAAGTTTGTTCTTTTAGACTGCAAAACAGCCGCCATACGTTCAAGCCCCATGCCAGTATCGATATTTTTTTGAGGCAAGGCAAGAAGATTATCTTTACCCTTTCGGTTAAACTGGGTAAAAACAAGATTCCAGACTTCAACAAACCTGCCGCAATCGCAGTCCGGATTACAACTTTTCAAGCCGCAGCCAAATCCCGCCCCCTGGTCAAAAAATATCTCTGAACACGGCCCGCAGGGCCCGTCCGGGCCGTTACTGGGAGCATTGGCCGGCCAGAAATTACTCTTTTCACCGAATTTCATTATTTTAGCCGGAGCCAAGCCTATAAAATCTTTCCATATTTCAAAAGCCTGAGCGTCCTTCTCATAAACCGAAACCCAAAGATCCTTTTCTTTTATATTTAACTCTCCGGTGACAAAATTCCAGGCAAATTTTATGGCTTCTTTCTTAAAATAGCCGCCAAAAGAAAAATTTCCTAACATTTCAAAAAAAGTATGATGATAGGCGGTTTTGCCGACATTTTCCAAGTCTCCTGTGCGCAGGCATTTTTGACATGATGCCGCCAGAGAGACATCTTTTTTTTCTCCCAAAAAATAAGGTTTAAACTGATTCATTCCCGCTGAAGTAAAAAGAACCGATTCATCATCCGGCTTTAAATTGTCGGAAGGAAAGATGACGTGGCCGTTTCTTTTGAAAAATTCCAGAAATTTATCTCGTAGTTGGTCTGTCTTCATCGCCTTAAAAGTTGGTAATTCTGTCTTCCATTTCTCTTATAACATCCTGATAGCGAAATCCTCTGCCAAGCAAATACCGTAAAATCTTCTGGGCCTTCTTTCTTGCCGCGGCTCTATCTTTAACGGGGCCCAGAGAACGATCTCTTTTTTCTATTAAATGTTTTATCTGGCAGCTATAATCAACATTCCGGCTCAACAATTCAGTTCGAAGCCTTGCTGCTACACCCAGCTTAGCCAAGTTAAAATCTATCTTCCTGGGGCCCCAGCCTCTTTGAATGCCCGCTTCAATAAACGCGCGGGAAAATTCTTTATCGTTTATATAGTTATACTGAACCAGATAGCTGACTACTTTTCTGATTGTCTTGCCATCATATCGCCTGCCATCAAGGCGCGATATTATCTCATTCTTACTCCTGGAGCGGTAACGCAAGAGCAAGAATGAATAGTTTAAAGCCTTTGTGTAACCCGCACTTTCTGAGCTTAGCCTGCTTTTCATATGAACTTTCGCGGATACCCTCTGGGCTAAAAAACCGGATTCAGATAAGTTTTCAAACCTATTCGTCCTTTAAAACAAAATAGCCTTTATTGGTCTTTATCAGGCAATCGCCCTTAACTCTAGAAACCGCGGATTTAAAATCCTTTTGGTTTCTTATCTTTTTGTTCTCAACCTTAGTGATAACCTGGCCTACAGTAATTCCTGTTTTTGCCGCGGGTGTTGCCGGTATGACTCCGATAACAACGGCTCCTTGATTTATTTTTATTTTAAAATTAAGCTTATTCTCTGCGGATATATTCTCGACTGACAGCCCCCTGAACATACCCTGCCCAAAAGCTTCCGAGGCATTTGAGGCAGAAGGAACTTTAGCTTGGGGGTCCCTTCCGATAACTAAATCCAGGTTAATAGTCTTACCTGCCCTCATTATTCTTACCGGAACTTTTTGCCCGACCTCAAATGAAGAAACCAAACGGATTAACTCCTGGGTATTTTTTACCTGCCTTTGCCCGAAAGAAAGTATCAAATCTCCCTCTTTTAATCCGCCTTCCTCAGCCGGAGAATCCTTCAACACTTTAAGCGCCACAGCCCCTTCTTGTTCTTTAATTCCAAAGTAGTTACGCAAATCGTCGTCTAAATCCCTTACCGTAACTCCCAGCCAGCCATAAGTTATGCTCTCTCCTTTAAACAGCTTGCCCAGGATTTCTTTTGCTTTATTTATAGGGACTGCGAATCCAAAGCCGTTATGCTCTCCCGAAGATGAAACTATAGCCGTATTTATGCCTACCACCTCGCCTTTGATATTCACCAGCGGGCCACCGCTATTTCCGGGATTAATCACAGCTGAC
>JBAYNQ010000142.1:0-4069 GCA_041678705.1 Candidatus Omnitrophota bacterium | reverse complement strand
CTTTAGCATTAAATGAAAACACAGACCTTAAGGCCGCAGTTACCTATTATAATGTCAATACTAAGGGCAAAACTCTTACTCACCCGGGTACGGGAAACACTATGGCTGGTGATAGCCAGAGATATGATTATGATTCTGTGAGCCCGGCCTTTGAATTGGGGTTTGATAACCCTTTAGGCATATTGCCCTATGCTTCTTTAACCGGTGAGTATATTCATGCTTTAAAGCCCGAGAAGAACGAAAATGGTTTTATTGCCGGGTTTAAGGTTGGCAATAAAGATATTAAAGAATTCGGTAATTGGCAATTTGGCTATTACTATAGGAGGCTGGAGGCTGATTGTTGGCTGGATGCCCTCCCTAATTCTGATACATATAGCGGTGATACTAACACTAAAGGGCATACCTGGTTTTTGGGGTATGGCTTGGGGAAAAACGCGCTATTTAACCTTACGTGTTATTACGCTCAGCCAATAAAAAACATTAATTCTATGAGCACAGAAGCTAAACAAATTGTCGTACAGTCTGACTTTATAGTTAAGTTTTAATTAGGCAAGCCAGTTTGTGCTGTCAGCTGGTAAGTAAGAGGTGCTTATGGCTAAAGGCAAAGTTTTAATAGTAGAAGATGACAAAAATATAGCAAAGTTAGTAAAGTATAATCTTGAAAAAGAAGGCTTTAGCTGTTCAACGGTTATAACCGGCGAAGACGCTATGGAGTACCTGGATAGAGAGCCTGTCGATATAATTATCCTTGATGTAATGCTTCCTAAAATAGACGGGTTTGAAGTCTGCAGAAGAATCAGGAGAATTCCGTCATTGGCCCAGATTCCCGTTTTAATTCTTACTGCCAAAGGGGAAGAGATAGATAGAGTCCTGGGGTTTGAGCTCGGTGCTGACGATTATGTGGTTAAGCCTTTTAGCCCCCGGGAGTTGATTTTACGCCTGAAGAACCTTCTTAAACGAGGCAGGCCCGAAGAGGAAAGCAAAGATATATTTAATGTGGATAGGCTCACTGTAGATATTTCCCGCCATAAAGTTATCGTTGATAAAAAAAGTATTTCTTTAACCGCAATGGAATTCAAACTTTTAGTTACACTTATAAAGACAAAAGGCAGGGTCCAATCCCGGGAGCGCTTGCTTGACAATGTTTGGAATATGGCCGCTGAAGTCACCACCCGCACAGTAGATACTCATATTAAACGTCTTAGGCAGAAGCTGGGCAAAACAGGCAAGCTAATCGAAACCGTAAGGGGAGTAGGCTATCGCCTTAGCGAAAGAGAAGAATGAGAGCAAACCTTCAACATAAAATTACTTTTGTTTTTGTGATAATCTTTACCTTTATCTTGCTGGGAACCTACCTGTACATTAACGAAAATTTAAGAAAACAAACTTACAGGCGTATAAAATATACTTTGCTGAAAGAAGCTACGTTAGTCCAGACTATCTTAAACAAACATCCTGGGCGGGATTATTTTCTTGGGTCTTTAGATGAAGTTGCCAACCAGATAGGCCAGGATCTGAGCCTGCGGGTAACTATAATTGCTTTAAATGGCGTTGTCCTGGGGGATTCTGAATTAGATAGCAAGGCTGTAGCCGGAGTAGAAAATCATTTCTTGCGTCCCGAAGTTCAGCAAGCTCTATCTGCCGGTACGGGAAAGAGTGAGCGGTTTAGCGCGACTGTTGGCAAGAATATGCTTTATATTGCTAAAACTTTCGGTATGCCTGAGGTTAAGGGTATAGTTAGATTGTCGATTCCTCTTTCGGAAATTGAATTAGTTACCAACCGGCTTAAAAAAATACTCATTTTCGCGTTTCTTTTAGCTTTTATTTTAACCTTAGGCATAAGTTTCCTTGCCTCAAATTTTATTTCAAAACCGATACAAGAGGTGGCATGGGTAGCGAGAAGTATTGCTAAGGGGGATTTTTCTAAAAGAATAACGGCTTCTTCAAATGATGAGATAGGGGATTTGGCCAAGGCGTTTAACTATATGTCTGAGCAGATAAAAGCAGAAATAGAAGAAGTGACCTCAAACAAATTACGCCTTGAAGCAGTATTTCTAAGTATGTTCGAGGGAGTCATGATAATTGACTCACAAGGCGGGATTTCACTCATTAATCAAACTTTAAAAGATCTTTTTCATATAGAAAAGTCCGTTAATAAACGCCCCGTAGAGGTTATAAGAAATGTTGAGATTCAAGAGATCGTCGATAGGGCTTTAACGCTGTCCGCGGGCGTGGAAACGCGAGAAATATCTCTTTTGATCCCCGAAGAAAAAATTTTGTTGATACATGCGACTCCGGTTATAAGAGAGCAAAAGGTTGACGGAGCGGTTTTAGTATTCCATGATATAACTAACCTAAGGCGCTTGGAAAAAATACGGCAAGATTTTGTTGCTAATGTTTCTCATGAGCTGAGGACTCCAATAACAAGTATCAGAGGATATAGTGAAACTCTCCTGGAAGGAGCCATAGACGATAAAAACAACGCCAGAGATTTTGTAAAAATAATCTTCAACGATTCTCAACGCCTTATCCGTCTGGTTGATGACCTCCTGGATTTGTCAAGGATTGAATCCGGAAAACTAAAAATAAATTTAAAAGCATGCTCGATAAAACCTATTGTTGAGCGGGCGGTAGCAGCGTTGAATAAACAGATAAAAGAAAAATCAATAACATTTCAAATAGACATCCCCGATGATGTCCCCAGCGTTCTAGCAGATGAAACGCAAATTGTCCAGGTGCTATTGAATCTAGCGGATAATGCCAACAAGTACAATTGCCAAAATGGCAAAGTGACGATTTCAGCCCGGGAGAAAGGTAAATTTGTGCAAGTTAATGTTTCTGATACCGGTATCGGGATACCCGAAAATGATTTGCCCCGGGTTTTTGAACGCTTTTACAGGGTAGACAAGGGCCGTTCCCGGGAGTTGGGAGGGACTGGACTTGGCCTTTCCATCGTCAAGCACATAGTTGGGAGTCATAACGGCGAGGTAAGTGTTCAAAGCATAGTTGGTAAAGGTTCTATTTTCACCTTCACTCTGCCTAAAGCAGAAACTTCCTGATTTTCTTGTTTTTCTTTTTAATTCCTCGCGAGATACCCCGTGTTTTAACCCATGGTATGAATATAGCCGTAGTTTTTCGCTTGAGAGCAAGGCCACGGCCCTTAAATCGTAGAGGCTTCACTTATACTCCTTAAAACATTTAGATAATCTGATCCGTTCCTATTTTTAGCTGTGATTATCCCTGCTTATCACAGGCAGTCCTGCCTATCGCCACACAGATAGGGTAAACAGGCGCTTTTTCCTATCCGCTATCATCCACACTCAAAGAATAAGTTCACAAAGATTTCACATGAACGTAATCATGCTTTCACATTAATAAGGTATATTCTTTCAAGATAAACATAAAAGATTTTAATATGATACAAACAGTTTAAACAAAAATTAAAAAAAGAAAGGAGGTGAATAATGAATACGGTGATGTCGAATTTGAAAAAGGATTTCATAGCTTCGCACTTACGTTCTCAGCTTACCACTTTGCAGAAGGTGTTGGAAGATGTTCAAAATTCCTACAACCCTGAATCTGAATACGCGATTGAATCGCTAAAAAGGGTAGAGTTAAGTATACGTAAGTTGAGATTTTTTTTAAACAATTAATTTATGGTTAGCAGAGAAACCGCTCTGTCGCTTGAGAATAATAACAGGAAGAAGATGGTGCCGAAAGAATGCAGGATAAGCTCCTGTGCTCAAGTGAGAGGAGCCGTGAATATATTTAAAAAATAAGGCGGGTAAAAGAATGCCAAAAGATTCTTTAGTTTGCAGCAACAACTTTTCAGGCATCCTGAGTTCTTCAATCAAGGATTTGGAACTGACTAAAGAACTATTGCACAGCGATAGGGTAATTTCTCGTTGTGTTCTTATTACCCAGCTTAACAATACAGAGGTGAAGATTCGCTATATTAAAAGAATGTTGGAAAAGGAAAAAGGAGGTAAGTCCAATGGCTAAGACAGGAAAACGTCTTGCAGGTATAGTATTTTTCTGGGCTTTTGCTATGGTTTCTACTTTTGCTTTT
>JBAYNQ010000141.1:0-4095 GCA_041678705.1 Candidatus Omnitrophota bacterium | reverse complement strand
TATCCTTTCAGTTAGGGTAGTCTTTCCGGCATCAATATGAGCCATTATTCCTATATTACGTACTTTATCCAGGGGTACTTTGCGGGCTAAATTAATCTCTTCCTTTTCCTCTTCCTTTTCCTGCAATTCCTTAGCTTCTTCGGATAGGGACTCTTTTTCCGGGGAAGTTTCCGGCAAAACCTCAATATTTTCCTGCGGCTCAACAGTATCCTCTAGGGAGGATCCCTGTCCGGCTGAAAGAAGCGTTCGTGAGGCTTCATCCTCTAAGGCTATATCCGTATCATTTTCGGAAGCTACAGCGTCCTTTAATTGATTTAAGAGCTTTATTCTTTCAGCATCAAGTTTTTTAAAATTATCATTACTTAATTCAAGCTCTCTGGCTTTAAGCTGGAGAGCTTCTTTTAATTCTCTGTTTTGCTCTAAAACAGCTCCATGCTCATCCTTAGCCACCCAGCCGCTTTCTCGCTCCTTTTGTTTCAAGTCCGCAACTTGCTTGGCGTGCGCGTTAGCATCTTTTATCAGCTGCTTAACTCTTTCATTTTGCTCATCAAGCTTATTCTCAAGAGCCATTATGCTATCTTTAAGGCCGCGAATCTGGGTATCACGGCTCTCTATCTCGTCCTTAGAGTTAGCGATGGTTTTGGACAGCTGAACATTTTTGGCAAATTCTTCATCCAGTTGTTTTTCCTTTTCGACTAACCGCTCTTTAAGCTCCAGGGCTGGAGCCTTGTCTTTGTTGATTATCGCCTGCTGGTTCAAGAGCATTTTTTTGTTTCTTTTTAATTCATCAACAGCTTCAATATGGCTTTTTTTAATTTTTTCAAGTTCATTGCTCAAAACGGCATTACTTTTCTTTTCTTTTTCTAAAGCCGCATGTTCAGCTTTAAAGCTGATAAGTTCCTTTTTTAATTTTTTAACAAGCTGGCTTAAATCTTCTATCTTCCGTTCTTCGGCGCTAAGCACCTTGGAACGGGAACGTTTCTTTTTTCCCGCTTCGTCCGCATTTATCAAATACAAAACCAGCAATACCGCAGCAGTTGTGATTGTATAAATAATAACCATATTAAATAAAAATGTTTGTTTCTTAAGCGTGGGCAATTGCCCTGATTATATCTCTCTTAGTCACAATCCCGGCTATTCTTCCATCCTCCATCGCCAGGCAGTAATAGCTGTCTTTTTCTATCATCAAAGTGGCAGCGTCTTCGACAGTGGCCTCAGGGGAAACAGTTAAAAAATCCTTTTCTAGTATATCTAAAACTTTACTGGCGGTTATTTTCTTCAATTCATCTTCGAATCTTTTTACGCCCAGAGTGATAAAACCCATAGCAATGGCTACAACTGTCGGTAAATGAGCTTTTTTATCCTGAAAGATTACTCCTCTCTCTTGTATAATCCCTAAAAGCTTTCCACTTTTATCGACTACCGGCGCCGCGCTGATGCCTTTAGCTATAAATAACTCTGCCGCCTCGTGTACACTCATCCCCGGCTTAACCGTAATGACTTTTTTACTCATTATTTCTTTTACCAGCATAATACCTCCCCTTAGAAATGTCGGGCTTAAGACATCATTCTCATCCCGAAAAACATATAAAATTTTAACAGCAAAATTATATTAAAATTATATCACATCTTTCAAGTTTTAAAAAATCTTATCGAACTGACAGCGTGCGCCAATACAGCTCGCTTGATAATAATCAAAAAGATGATATAATCTTTCCCATGCAGCTTGAAGATAAAATTTATCAAGATTACATAGCAGCGCTTAAGGCTAGAGATAAGAACAAGTCTGCTTTCTTAAGCTTTCTCAGGGCGGATTTTAAAAACCGGGCAATCGATTTAAAAATCCAGAAACTTTCTGATGCCCAGGCACAAGAGGCACTTAAGAAGCAGCAAAAACGCCTTGGGGATTCTAAAGAAAATATAGTCAAATCCGGCCGCAGCGACCTTCTGCAAAGTCTTGAGCAAGAACTGAATATATTGGCCGGATATCTTCCTGAGCCCTTGAGCGAAGAAGAACTCTCCAGCATCATTAGCAATGCAATCAGCCAAACCAACGCTTCCTCGATGAAAGATATGGGAAAGGTAATGAAAGAAGTAACCAGCCAGGTAGGCGCCAGAGCTGATGCCAAAACTATAAGCGGGCTGGTAAAAAAAAGGCTGGCTTCAAACTAAAACTCATCGGGAATTTTTTCATTCCCGCTTCTACCTAAATCATAAAATAATTCTTTCAAAAACTCGACAACCGGATGGGTTTTGTTTCTTTTAGCCTTCGCTATCAGTTCTTTTAGCGCATTGTCAGTTTCAAGAGCCAGGCGAATTTTAGCGATATTAAAATCAACTTCGCCATCAAAGTATATCTTAATATCTTCCAGAAACTTTTCTACGCTGTAATTTTCAAGGTAGCCGGACATCCGGGCAATCTTCTCCTGCTGAGCCCGGCGCTGCTTTTCTATTTGATCGTTTCTATCTTTGGAATTTAAAGGCTCAGCGTTCATATCCTTAAGCTAAAATTCAATATTCTCACAGTTCCAGGAATGCCAGCCTTTTATTGTTTTTTGTATCTTCCAGGTTCCTCGGTTATTTTTTACCAGGAATATGTAATTTCCTGAACCACTATAACTATCCCACTGATTAGCAACGTAAACCAGAGCTTGAGTCCTGTCCGGGTTGAAGCCTACTCGGGAAAGGGTAAAAATGCCTTTTGCTTCAGGGTATCGCTGTCGAAATTTACTCCATCTTGGCTGTTTACTTTCAAAAAGACTGTCTAATTCATCTTGGCTGATAATCTCATATTTTTGCTTCTGAGATGAGAATTTATTCAAAGGGTATGCCTTTATGTTTTTAGACATAAAATCATTTGCTGTCTCTTCTTCAAGGCCGGGTATTTCTGAAGTCAAATAAGAAAGCTCCTGTCTGAAAGAATCACCCTCTCTGTGCACAGCGGTATGGTCACGAACGAGCAGGCAATCCCGGCTATTTTTTTCATGCCAGCTGTCGAAAACCTCAGAATACACTGAATATTCCTCAGGCGCAAAAACATACCGGCTGGTTAACGCCCCGGAAGCAGCCAACAATACCCCTAATGTCAACAGATGTTGCAGTAAAACTCGGGTCCGCATTTTTTCTCCTACATATTAGTTACAGCTTCCTGAATCAACGGCAGTATGCTTTCAATTTCTTCCTTAGTTAACCTGCCAAGTTTAGTGAAACGAAAATCTCCATGAGCATCCCTATTTTCTCTGGTTATCTGTATTTTCTTGGGCCCGTTATTGTATGAATAAACACTTACGGTAATTTTAGTAGATTCCGATTCCCAGGATTGAGAAAAAATCTTCTGATCCAAACTACTGTCATAGGGCATATAAACCTCCTTTTACTTTCCATAAATATTAATCTGAGTTACAACAACTTCGATTTTCGTCTTTTAAGCTTTACTCCCGGCCACTCTACTTCGGCTTTGCGTTTCGAAGTAAAATCATTTTATACTTCAGGAGAGAACTGTCAATAGCCTATTCCGAGTTATCAGAGGCTTGATTACATCGACCGGGCAAGGTGCTTTTCTACAAATTGAACTATTTTTTCCTGAACCCCGGCATCAAGGTTATAGAATTCAAGGCCCATGCCGGGAAACTCATGAGGTTGAATTTCTTCATCCGCCACCCAAACCACCTTCGTGTCCACTTCCAGCACGCCCGGTTGAGGCATGAGGTCCATTCTGGTAAGAAGCACCTCCCCTACGGAGTAAATTTGCTGGCTGACGAGGAAAATGCCTTCGGCGCTCAAGTTTACAATCTTGCCGGTGTAAAAATCATTTCTTCTTCCCAGCTTTGGGCGATACTCTATGTTTGCCTTAAAAGGTATTCTCTTGAACCGGCGACGCAGATGTTCTTCCTGGCTATGTGAAGTGTCTATTTCCCGGCGCATTTGCTCCAAGGTATCTTCCTCGCCCAGATGATATTCAAAAACCCTGTCTAATCCGACAATGGAAAAAAGCTTTCTTACGTGTGAAGGTATAGCGTAAAATTTGATTCTTCCCTGATGGTTCAAAACGTTTTTATAAATAACCGCTATTAAAGATATTCCTACATAATCCAC
>JBAYNQ010000140.1:0-4182 GCA_041678705.1 Candidatus Omnitrophota bacterium | reverse complement strand
CTTCTTGTAAGGCCTTCCGAAATACATAGCATCAAATGCATCTAGAACCGACAAGATTCTTGAAGCCAAAGGTATCTTATCTTTTTTTAATTTTGAAGGATAACCTTTGCCATCGAAGCGTTCGTGATGGTGTAAAATGATGGGTATTACTGGTTTTAATAAATCCATATTTTTGAAGAGCTCTGCTCCTTTGCGGGGGTGTTTGGCTATTAACTTAAACTCCGCATCCGTGAGGGGCTTTTGTTTTATTAGGAGGCTTGATGGAACCTGAGTTTTACCCGCATCATGCAGAAGAGAAGCATGCTCTAAAGATTTTATCTCCGCTTCTGACAGCTTCATCGCTTTGCCCAGGGTTTTAATTAATCTAAGCATGGGTTTTGTATGCAGGTACGATGTCGGGACATATTGATTCAGAAAATTTGACAAAGATTTTATATAATTAACCATTATCTTTTGCTGTTCGTTATATAAATCGAATATTTTCAACCCAACGCTTACCTCTTCGCAAAGAGAAAGAAACCATTTTTTTTCTGAAGCATCAAAATTCTTTGTTTTTGCTTCACGTCTAACATATACCGCGCCTTGAGCACTATTAAAAACAAAAGGGTATATCAAGCGATTGCTAAAGATCATTTCTTTCTCTTGCTTTAGAACTTCTTTTTCGATGCGAGTAAGTATGGACACCCCTCCTTTCTTGATGTATTGATGTTTACCTTCAAGGCGGACTTTTACAAAACCGTGCGAGGGAATGTTTCTGCAAATTAAGACCACCTTATCCGCCTTAAAAACGTTACGATAAAGCCGGCAGATACCTACGGCAAAGCTTTTTGTATCATTCAAAGTGGTTACCAGGCGGTAGACATTATGGAAGGAGGAAAACATTGCTGTGTATTTTTTCATTTTAATCCTTTCTTTTTAACCTTTCTATGCTTGTCGGCAACTCTATCTTTTGCATTAGATAAACTATTCAAATCTTTATTTTTCACCAATAGACGATACAATTCTTCAAGGCTTTGAGATATTATCTTTGTGCCAGCAATGATTGGCATAAAATTGGTATCTCCAATCCAGCGAGGAACAATGTGTATGTGTAGATGATCTTTGATTCCTGCTCCCGCATTTTCCCCGATATTGATTCCGATGTTGAACCCATTGGGCTTGAGGGTTTTTTTAAGAGACTTCTTTGTAAAAAGTAACAATTTATGCATATCAAGAATTTCAGCGGTCTTCAACTTTTCCAATGATTCAACATGGCGGTTAGAAACTATAAGGGTATGGCCGTTGTTGTAGGGAAAAGTATTAAGAACTGCAAAACAATGCCGGTAGCGTGTTAATATGAAATGCCCCCTGTCGTTATTACTTTTGAATATCTGGCAGAATATGCATCCGGATTTTTTTTGACGATGTATATATCGGGACCGCCAGGGAGCCCAAAGTTTATTCAATTTCTATCACCTTCCTTTTTATTTCTCGGCCGCTTATCTCTAGGATTCCGTAAGAACGGCAAGGAGAGGAAACTGTATCTGTCAAGGATCCAGGATTAAAGTATATCTTATTTCTAATAATTTTATTTACAGGTAAATGAGAATGCCCAAAAACAAAGATATCGATTCTTTCTATTTCATCAGAAAACTCATTGTTTATATGATTAATTAAATTATCAGGGTGTCCTCTGCCATGAGTGAGGGCCAATTGGATGTTTTCTAAACTTATTATCTGCTTGTAGGGTAATTTCTCCCGGATTTCGTCACTGTCCATATTTCCACAAACTCCATAGATTTTAGTCCATTTCTGGAATTCCTGCAATGCCGCTAGGGATACGAAATCCCCGGCATGTATGCAGCAATCGCTTTCTTTTGCCTGCTCCCGTATTGTTTCCGGGATTTGCGCCAGATCATCTACGATATGCGTATCGGAAATTACTAGTACCCTTGTTGGCATTTTCAACCCTTTTATATTTAAGCCATGATATTTTCGTCTGCATAAATTCTATACTCAGAAGTAAACTCATAGCCGAGAATGGCCCGGTTATAAACATTAAAGATCTGATTGATATCGTCAATATCCCAAGCGACAATTTTATTGTTTTTGGCTATAAGTTTGACGGTTGAAGGAATTTTTCCGAGGGATATAAAAATTTTTCTGACTCCTCTTCCTTTCACGTTTTGTCCCTTTTCGATAAAATCAATGAGGTCATTTTCATTGACACTAGTTTCTTTTACGCCCGCAAAGACTACCTCTCTGCCTTCTCCTACTAAAAGATGGAATTTCTTTTGGGGATAAGATACCAGTTTAACTTTTTCCATTGATGGCAGGCGGTATTTATTCTTTCCAAGGCGCAAGGTGTCATTTTTGAACAGGGAAAATAGTTGTACGACTTTTTTCATTTTATCAGTATAGAAATCTTCCCTGAAATTTAATATTTCTTCCTTGAGTGATTCAGAAAAGAATCTTTTATTTTCAGCAGGGCTAAAAATAGGAGTTGAAAAATGGAATTTAAATACCTGAGAAAGCCAAAATGAAAACAAAGAACCCTTCATCTTGTAAATATCACCTAGATTATCGATATAATTAGCGTCTAATAATTTTTGCAATCGTAAAGACAGGTCTTTAGAGTCATAGATGTTTAGCGCAGCAAGATCTTTTTTTCTGAAGTAGCCCTGACTCATAGCCAGCAATAGCCTTAAGATTGCAGTGTGGTCCTTGAAGAGGTATCCAAGGTTTTTAATTTTTTGAATAAAATGCTGATAAAAATAGGTTTCTCTGGTGTAAAGTGTTTCGGTAAGTATCGACAGTATTGACGCATCTTCATTTTCGGCAGAATAGTATTTTTTAATATACGGTGAAATTATATCGTAGTGCATAAGATTCGTTCCAAGGATATTGATAAAAAAAGATATAAAACATGGGGATGGATTAAGGGGATAAATTTTGTTTTTCAAGTAGGTTGCATTCTTAAGAAAAGAATTTTCGTTTAAAGAAACTTTTTCAAAATTTCCAAATAATAGGTTGAGTTCCCCGGAAAGAATTTTCTCGGCAGATTTTACATGAGAAGCAGTCAAAAGAATCATGCAATCATTCTGGAGAATGATGAACTTTGAAAAATCTGAGTTAAAGTCGTTAAAAATCTCAGGTAGATTTGTAAATTCATCAATAATCAGTATGCATTTTTTCCCAGTTTCGTTTATGAGTTTATTGATGGCTTCCAAACAGTCTAAAAAAGTATTGTTGTTTTTTAGAAGGCAGGCTTTAATGAAGTCTGCAGTTGCAGGAATAGCCGGGCTAGCAACATTAAGTAATGCATCAAGGCTTGACCCAATGCATGAATACTCAGTTAGTATCGAAGAGGCTATTGCGCGAAAAAATTCGTTTTTCCCCAGGCATGAAGTGGTTGCGCGGATGCGCACTATGCCGTCAGGAGGTACAGAGTAAAAGTAGTTTTCCAAAAGATAGGTTATCTCATCGGCATCATCACCCAACAAAGCTACATTTTGACGGTAACCTTGGGAAAAAGCTTCTACTCTTTTATGCAAAACATTAAGTTTTATTTCCCAGTTTTTTGATCCCATTTTAATTTAAGTATTTCAAAGGGTCTTGGGGTACATGACATTTCCGAATTTCAAAATGCAAAACACAATTTTTTTTGTTGCCGGAAGCAACTTGGCCTATTGGTTGTTGTTTTTTAACAATTGCTCCTTCTTCGGCAATATTCCTGTCAAGATTCGCATATACGGTGTAAAAGCCAGAAGTGTGTTGCAAGATTATTGTTTGGCCCCAACCCTTAAGCCTATTGGAAAAAATAACTTTTCCTCCATCTGCGGCTCTTACCTGGCCGGTAGTATCCTCGATTTGGATGCCTATTCCGTCATTGGTAGAATTATTTATATTTTCGCCAAAATGGCTGATAACTTTCCCCTCCACTGGCCAGAGGAAAGATCCCGATCCGGAGGTTTTGGAAGCAGGTATGATTAGCTTTTGCCCGGCCTTAAGCTCAATAGACGAATGAATATTGTTAACGGACATAAGTTCCTGTACCGTTGTTCCATATGACTTGGAAATTTTCCAAAGAGATTCCCCGGGTTTAACATAATATATTTTTTGACAAGAGGGTGTGCGAACGACAGAAGCACTTTTTTGGTAGATATTCGTTGGAGCGCAAGAGCAAAAATTTAACAAAATTAT
>JBAYNQ010000139.1:0-4190 GCA_041678705.1 Candidatus Omnitrophota bacterium | reverse complement strand
CAACCACTTTAATTTGCGGCCTTCTTATTTTTCCGAAGGAGAAGGAAATTACAGGGACGTTAACCAGAACCGGCGCATGGACCTGTTTTTTGAACCGAGTTTAGGCTATCGTAATATTCTTTATTTCTTAAATTTTTTAAAAATTGACGGCTACAACCCCTTGGTGGTTACCGGAGAAAAACTTTACCTTAGCAAAGCGCAGGCAGAAAATATTTTGAAAGAATTTGGGATAAAAAACTCTAAAGTGTTACATCTTATGGTTAAGGGATTCTATCTGGGAGATTTTTTTAATCTTTTGGCAGAGGAGGCCATAGAACCGGATTCAAAGCAAGAGTTAGCCGCTTCTCTACTTACGAAGGCTCAACGCCGGCCGCAGAGCTATCACGCAGAAGGCTACTGGATAGACCATTGGAGGTACAATCTTGATTTAATAGAAAATTTTTTATACATCTATCCTGACAAGCTCAAAGATGTTTTTCTCGATAACAATTTTATGTTTTGGGATGATGAGCACAGGGTTAAACCCAGGGCCCTTCGCTATGTTTTAAGAGCTAAGGCAGTATACCAGGGTGAGAGTATAGAGGCGGTGAAAGAGAAAAAGCTCTCTATCAAGAAACGGGATAAGCTGGCTAACTTTCTGCGCGCCAAAGGCGGCAAGATATATAAAACAAACTTGATAGTTAAACTACTGGCAGTTATTTTAAATAAAGCAGCAACTCTTGATCCCCACGGTATAGGAATCGAGATGGAGGCTGATAAACCCGGTTGGTGCGATTCTCTCAATGGCTTACCTGCCTTATTTGGCTCTTCTTTATGCGAAACTTTTGAGCTTAAGCGCGCCTGCCTGCTTTTACAAAGTGTTATCAAGGAATTAAAAAAGAAGAACGTAAAGAGCGTCTTGATTGCCCAGGAAATATTTTTATTCTTTAAGCAATTAGACAGCCTGCTTGAAGTTTATTTTTCTTCTTCGGCCGGTAAGCGTGATTATTTGTGGTGGGATAAATCTAATTTAGCTAAAGAGGAATTTCGCGCTCATACCAGTTTTTTCCTTAAGGGTTTAGATAAGCGCCTGGATTTTAATAAGCTTGATCGTTTCCTGGGTAAGCTAATTAAAAAGATAGACCTTGGCATAAAGAAGGCAAAAGATGCTAAAAGTGGCCTGCCCTTCACATACTTTACTTATGAAGTCACTAAATACCAGCATAAAAATAAACATATTGTGCCTTTAGAGTTTAAGCGAAGACCTCTTGCTTTATCTTTGGAAGGAGTTGTTGGAGCAATGCGGGTTGAGAAAAGTATTTCCATACATAAAAAAATAAAAAAGTCACCTCTTTTTGATTCCAAGCTTAAAATGTACCGGCTCAATGCTTCTCTGGCTAAAGAGTCACTTGAGATAGGCAGAAGCAGGGTTTTTGTTCCCGGTTGGCTTGAGAATGAATCAATATGGCTGCATATGGAGTATAAGTATATTCTGGAGTTGCTTAAAAACGGCTTCTATGAAGATTTTTTTAAGGCGATGGATGAGTGTTGTGTGTGTTTCTTTAAGCCTGAAGAATACGGCCGAAGCACCCTCGAAAATTCATCGTTTGTCGTAAGCAGTGCCTACCCGGATAAAAAAATATGGGGTAAAGGTTTTGTGGCCCGTTTAAGCGGGGCAACCGCTGAGTTCTTAAATATCTGGGCGCTTATGTGCCTGGGCCGGGAGCCTTTTTTTATGGATAAAAATAATAATTTAAGGCTGCGTTTCGCGCCGATATTAAAGAAGGATTTTTTTACATCTTTACCCCGAAATGTAAAATTTAACGGTAAAAGCATAAAAATTGAAAAAAATACCTTTACCTTTAAACTCTTTTCAAAGACCCTGGTTTGTTACCATAATAACTTGCGTAAAGATACTTTTAAAGGTTGCCGGGTTAAAAAAATAGAGGTGGCTTTGAAAGGTAAAAAGGATCTATGTTTTTCAAGCATTTTAAGCCCTTCCTTAAGTTCTGCTGTGCGCCGGGGCGAAGCTGAGAAGATTGATGTTTATCTGGGCTGAAGCGGCCCTAAAGCCTTAATTATCAAAGCATTAGCTTAAAATTATTTTTTTAGAAAACCCTTGACAACTAAGGGTTTATTTGATAAAAATCTTATAGGGTTATTTGGGGGTAAAACTAATAAAATTAAGAACAATTCTAAATCTATCCCCATATAATTAGTTCTTTGAAGTAAGTTGGTAAATAACGGTTATACCATTCAAGGCATATTTAAACCTGGCAAAAAAGGAGGTGGGGAAAAAGACGCAGCCAAAATATGCTGAAACAATGGATGATATAACTATAGATTTGCAATAACAAGGGTTGAGAACCTTGTGGTATAGATACTCTAATTAAAGGAGGATTTGAATGAGTAGAAAATTAATAATGGCTATTGTAGCCCTTTCTTTTGTCTTTACAGGGGCTGCCTTCGCCGCGGTTGAAAACATCAAAGTAAGCGGAGACATTGGAGAGCAATATCTTGTCAGAGATTTCAGCATGGGCGCTATCGACAAGGCTAACGACAAACAAGGAGTGTTCTCTCAGATCCGCTTAAGATTTGATGCTGACTTAACCGAAGGCGTTAGCGCTACTGTCCGGTTATTGAATGAAAGGCTTTGGGGCGTAGAAGATGGTTTCAATGATACAGAATCTTTCAATTTAGATTTAGGCTACATTGAATTGAAGGAGTTTCTTTATCAGCCTCTGACTATGATTATCGGTCGTCAGAACCTTCGCTATGGTAATGCTCTTATCATCGGCGACCCTGATACAAACCAGACTGCAGCCGGCGAAACTCCATCGCTTGTTGGTGATTTGTCATGGAAGAAGTCATTTGATGCTGCCAGGGCAGTTCTTGATTTCTCTCCTTACACAATTGATGTGATTTATGCTCGTTTAGATGAAAATGATACAGGCTATCGTGATGAGCAGAATATCTATGGTGTGTATGGAACTTATGACTGGAGTTCTTACAATGGTGTTACCGAAGCCTATTTTATCGGCGCGGATAATTCTGATGGTGGAACTCACACTGATAAAAAAGAAAGAACCTATACTGTAGGTGCCCGGGCTCAGATGGATCCTAACGATCACATCACTCTAGGCCTTGAAGGTGCTTGGCAGTTTGGTAATGACAATGTTACTTCTACTGATAATCGCAGCCGCCGTGCTTATGCTACTCAGTTGCTTGGAGAGTACAGATTCCTTAACAAGTACAATGCTAAGGTCGGTTTAGATTTTACTTATCTTAGTGGTGACAAGGGAAAAACAACTGGAAGAACCGAATCTTGGGATCCTTTATACGAAGACCAGACACCGGGAGAATTAATAAACATATTATTTTCCAACACAAACCTTTTATTGCCTGGTTTCAAGGCATCTATTATGCCCAGAGAAGACCTTACTTTGAATTTACGTTACGTTCACGCAAGATATGCTAGAAAAGTTACTGGTTCCAGCTACAGCCCAAGCGTGGGTCCTGCTACCAGCAACACCTACGTTGTAGATGCTAACAAAAAGTATCTTGGTGACGAAGTTGATTTTGGTGCTACTTATGATTACACTGAAGATGTTCAGTTTAACTTAAGCGGCGCTTTGTTTATGCCGGGAGCCTATTTTACATCAACCCATGACAATACCTCTTATTCAGTAAGAGGCGGCGTAACAGTTAACTTCTAAGTAATTACTTAAGATTATAAAAACCCCGTGCTTCTAAAGAGCACGGGGTTTTTTATTGCATCTTGCCTGCTTACCACAAGTATAAGCGGGATTATTTTTTTCTTGCCTACCATTAAAATATTCAGTATAATAAAACTAATAATATTTAAATAACCTTTCCTCATCTGTAGAATTTGCTTTTGATCTGTGTATATCCGTTTTTTAATCCGTGAGAATCCGTGTAGCCATTTGTAATCGGCGTAATCAATCTTTAAAGGAGGGATTTGGATGAGTAGAAAACTGGTATTTTTTCTGGTTGTTTTTTTCTTTTGTTTTTCCACGGCCGCTTTTGCAGCGGTTGAAAACATCAAGGTAAGCGGAGATGTTGGCGAGCAATACTTTGCCCGTGGCCTTACTCTTGGCCAGAGCTACGATGGAAGTAATTCTCATCAGGGTGTATTCTCCCAAATCCGTTTAAGATTTGACGCTGATTTGACTGAAGGAGTAAGCGCGACT
>JBAYNQ010000138.1:0-4219 GCA_041678705.1 Candidatus Omnitrophota bacterium | reverse complement strand
GGGAGACGGTATCGGGCCGGAAGTAACGGATGCAGCGGTTGCCTGCTTGCAGGCTCTGGGCCTTGATATTGAGTGGGAACGTAAGCCTGCCGGAGAAAACGCTCTTAAAGATTATGGTTCTCTCCTGCCCCAGGAAACTATTGAAGCTATATCGAGAAACAAGGTAGCCTTGAAGGGCCCGATTACTACACCTGTAGGCAAGGGATTCCGCTCAATTAACGTGGCAATACGCCAGTTGTTTAATTTGTACGTATGCCTAAGGCCGATTAAGTCCTTTAATATTCCCGGAGCATTGTATAAAGATGTTGATATGGTAATTGTGCGAGAAAATACTGAGGACCTTTATTCGGGAGTAGAATTTGCTGCCGAAACGCCTGAGGCGGCTGAGGTAATCAAGAAGATAAATGAATTATCGGAGAAAAAAATACGCTTGGATAGCGCCTTGTCTATAAAGCCCATGTCGGCTTTTGCCTGCGAAAGAATAGCTAGGTTTGCTTTTGAATATGCCATAAAGAATAACCGAAAGAAAATTACCTGTATTCACAAAGCCAATATAATGAAGTATACTGACGGTTTGTTTATGAAAAGTTTTTATGAGGTGGCAAAAAAATTTAAAGGTAAAGTTATTGCCCAAGACTGTATCGTTGATAATTTATCTATGCAGCTTGTCAGGCGTCCGCAAAATTTCGATGTTTTAGTTCTGCCTAATCTTTATGGAGATATAATTTCTGATTTAGGAGCCGGGCTGATAGGCGGCCTGGGGTTAGCGGCTGGAGCGAATATAGGCGACCAAATAGCTGTATTTGAGCCTACTCACGGTAGCGCGCCTAAATACGCGGGAGGGAATAAGGTTAATCCTGTAGCAACAATTCTTTCGGCGGCTCTTATGGTTGAGTTCCTAGGCGAAAAAGAAAAAGCTGAAATCCTCCGGCAAGCCGTTAAGAATACGGTTGAGGACGGAAAATCCGTAACCTATGACTTAAAAGCTGATCGTAATGACCCCTCGGCCGTAGGAACTAAAGAGATTACTCAAGCTATTATTTCAAGAATCAAAGAACTTTGCTGAATCGTAAGGTATGATTAAAAAAATTTCTATAATCGGAGCTGGTGCGGTTGGTTCAACGTTGGCCTTTAATCTCCTTAGCCGCCTGAAGCTGCAAGAACTTGCCTTGGTTGATATTTATCCGGGGCTTGCTTGCGGAATCGCGTTTGACTTGGAAGATACCCGGGGGATACTGAACTTTTCTACAAACATTACCGGAAGCGAAAATTATTCAAACATAAAGGGTTCGGATATTGTGGTGCTGACTGCTGGAGTTGCTCGTAAACAGGGAATGAGCCGAGCTGATCTTTTTAAGACTAACTCTAAGGTTGCGATCGAGGCTTCCCGGCAGATAAAAAAACTAGCGCCATCATCCATAGTCATTGTCGTTACCAATCCTCTGGATGCTATAACTCATATTGTAAGCCGTCAAACCAAATTTGACCGCAAGCGAGTTATCGGCATGGGAGCTTTGCTTGATACCAGCCGACTTCTTAATATTATTTATAAATCATGTAAAATATTGCCTTCAAGCGTAGATGCCTTTGTTTACGGCTTGCACAATAAAGACATGATTGTTTCTACCGCGAGGATGAATATTAAAGGCCAGAAGCTCGATAATTTTATGTCAAAGCAGCTTATTGGCCAGGTGCCTCAAAAGGTACAATTAAGAGGTGCCGAAATTGTAAAAAACTTAAAGACCAGGAGTGCCAGTTTTGCTCCGGCTTTAGCCTGTTCAGCCCTTATTGAGGCTATAGCTTTTGATAAAAGTGAAATTATACCGGTTTCTGTATTACTCAATGGTGAATACGGCCTAAAAGATGTTTGCATCGGGGTGCCTTGTATTATTAACGCTAAAGGTGCTGATTCCATAATAGAAATGGCTCTTAGCGCCGGAGAAAAGAAAGCGATAGCCAAAGCTAATAAATTTCTACAGGAATGTATGATTTAGCCATAATTGGTGCTGGAGCCGCCGGCATAGAAAGCGCAAAGTTAGCCCTTAGCGCCGGCCTAAAAGTTTTACTGATTGAGCAAAATCAGGCTTCTTTTGGAGGGACCTGTCTTAATCAGGGATGTATACCCGCGAAATTTTTTCTAAACTCTATTAAATCCAATCAAACCTGGGAAAAAATATTTCCACGCCAATCAGAGATTATTGCTTCAATAAAAGAACCCCTCATAAAATCTTTTAAAGCCGGGGGGCTGGATATTGCCTGGGGTAGGGCAAAATTTCTTAGCTCCAGGGCTCTGGATGTGTCAGGAGTTAAATATGAGGCATCTAATATTATTGTCGCCAGCGGTTCTCTTCCCAGAGAAATTATTAAGCACCCTAAGGCTGTGCTTGCCCAGGACTTATTTTCTCGTAAAGAAATACCAGAAAGTTTTCTTATCGTCGGAGCCGGCTATATCGGTATCGAGTTTGCCAGCTTGCTTAAAGGGTTAAACAAGAAGGTAAATGTCATAGAGAAAGAAGAGTGTATTTTACCTTCTTTTGACAGCTCCCTGGTAAAGCGCCTGAGGGCTGTATTGAGCCGGCAGGAAATTATAATCGAAACTTCCAAAGACTTTTCTCAATGCGATGTGGATAAATTTGACCTTATGATTGTTGCCGCCGGCCGATGCCCCAATACTGCAAAGCTTGGCCTTAAAGAGGCGGGTATAGAAGTTGATTCCCAAGGATGGGTTAAAACAGACAGTCGCCTTGCGACTAATGTTGCAGGGATATATGCTTGCGGAGATGTGACAGGGAAAAAAATGCTTGCCTATACTGGCCAGCGTCAGGCAAGTATCTGTGTTAATAACATCCTGGGGCTTGAAAAGAAAGAAGATTATAAAGGCGTGCCGGAGTGTGTATTTTCAGTTCCTTCCATGGCTCAAGTAGGAATTCTGCCTCATGAGGCTGCAAAACTTAACATAAAGCACGAGGTTTTTAAGTCAAATTTTTTAAAATTTTCTTCTGCTTACGTGCAGGATGACAAAGACGGTTTTATCGAGATAGTTGCTGACGCCAAAGGAAAAATAATCGGAGCGGGAATAATTTCCAAAGCAGCGGCTGAATTGATAAGCATGTTGTCTTTGTGTGTGCTTAACGGGATCGACGTCAAAAAATTAAAAAGTTCTCTTTTTGTCCATCCGACTCTTTCAGAAATCATCCCCCAGGTTTTGCCTTAAGCAAATAAAAAAGTTGTCAGCGGATTTCTTTTTTGTTAAAATAGCGTCCAATGGGGTTAAAATTGTTTTTCTTGGTCTTGTTGTTTGCGCCGCTTTGTTCCTTCTCGGCGGTAGAAGATGAGTATTCGGTCGGTTTGGGCAACGCTTATCTGGATAAAGGCATGCCGGATAAGGCCGGGGTTGAATTCTCCCAGGCTCTTTCGGTTAATCCTTCTAATCAGGAAGCAAAGGACGCTTTAGAGAACATACAGGAAGTCCCGGTTAAGGAAGGGCTTCTTAGTAGTTTTAGCTTCTTTGGCGGTTTCATAGAGGAAGAGAACAAATATGAAGACCATTATAAAGGAATACCATTGTTTTTTTCTTTTGGTTTTGATGCCAGGCCGTTTTTTTCCAAAATCGGCCTGCGCACTAAGGGGAGATTAGAATTCGTTCTAGAACCTTTTATTAACGCTATGTTTGAGCCCAAAGCAGAGGTTGAGTTAGGCTCAAATTTTCTTATAGAATATGCTTTTCCTCTAACCGAAAAGTTTCAACCTTACATAAAAGGCGGCTTGGGGGTTGTCTGGATGAGTCAGCATATAGAGGAGCAGGCCACCCAGTACAACTTTCTTCCTCAGGGAGCCCTGGGTTTTCACTATTTGATAAAGGATAATGTTTCTTTAAGCTGTGAATTTCGTCATCGGCATCTTTCTAACGCTGGCATAAAGGATCCCAACAAAGGCGTTGACGCCAGCTTGTATTTGGCAGGATTAACCTTTTATTTCAAATGATCAGAAAAGCGCGTTTGGATGATTGTGAGCAGATTTATAGTTTGATTAACACATCTGCCAATGAAGGTAAGCTGTTAAAACGCTCATTGAGCTATATCTATGAGAACTTAAGGGACTTCTGGGTCTGGGTTGAGAAGGGCAGAATAGTTGCTTGTTGCGGCCTGGGTGTTGTGGGTTGGCAGGGCCTAGGAGAAATAAAATCCCTGGCGGTTAAGAAAAAATTTCAGAAGAAAGG
>JBAYNQ010000137.1:0-4239 GCA_041678705.1 Candidatus Omnitrophota bacterium | reverse complement strand
TAAAATAGTAATCATATATTGCTTGAGGATTTTTAATACCTAATTTACTTTGACGCACCTTTTCACGTGATACTGGATTGTCCATTGGATTCCAGACTGATAAACGTTTAGACATTGCTTCACTCAATCCTTTATGTCCAGTATAATTTTTTATTTGCTGTTGCCTAAGTTGTTCAGCTTTTTCAACACCATGTAATTCAACCCATGTCCTATGATCGCCATACCGTGGATTATTTGATCCAGCTAAAATGCCAGGTACAGGTAGACCACCACCTTTTGACACATTATATCCAAATTCAATACTGTTGTATTCACTAATATAAAATCTTTCTAATTTATCTGCTTCCATTCTATCATTTGTTGTATCTAATATATTCCAAATAAAATTATTATAACCAATTTCTTTTAATGATTTATGAAATTTATACTTTGGTTTTTCTTTTCTTGAATCATATAAATGATGATATTTACGTTGATCCAGTGTCCGAACAGTTTGCCCAATATAACAATAATTATTTAATACATTAGTTGCTTTGTATATCGTATACATCATTCATCAACCTCTCTTTGAACATTTTTTGTTGTCATTTTGTCATATTTTGTCTTTCTTGTAAACTCTTTTGATGCTCCATCCCTTGTATTTTCTTTTTTCAAGTAGGGCATACCTTATGCCTGATGATGTGAACTCTGGATTTGCTCTACAGAACTCTCTTAGGCATGGCACAACGAACTCAACATCATCTTTTTTGAAGATGTAGTCATAGATGGTGCCCCCATTACTTACACCTGGATTGGCCACTTTCTTACGTATTTCAGGATCACTCATGGGATTCCACACTGATAACCGAGCTTTCATCTGTTCGGAGAGTAATGACATTCCTTTGAAACGAGCGCTCTGTTCTATTCTCATTTGTTCTGCTCTTTCTTTGCCAGCTTTTTCTTCCCAGGTCCTATGGTCATCTGGGTTCAAATTCATACTTTCATCTTTCATATCATTGTAACCTATTGTATCGCTTTGATATTCTTGTATCCAGTATTTCACAATTTCTTTTGCTTCTTCTTCATTGTTAGTCTGGTCTATGATTTCCCATTTCCAAATATGTGTACCTATTGCCCTGATTGCTTTGTGTATGGTTTTTGTAGGATGATTTCTTTTTGAATGAAATAAATGATATGCTAGTCTTTCATTGTATTTCATTGATGTATACTCAAAATAACAACAAGGAATGTCATAGTCTGCTGTCTGCATGTTTGTAGCTTTGAGTATGAGATATGTTGGCATTTTGGTTTTTGTCCTCTGTAACCCACTGTGGCTCTACTGTCCAGAGGGTGTTTTTTGTATTTTGATGAAATGTGTTATAATTCATCCACACTGACATATTTATAACATATTGTCCTATGTATCTGGTCGGGAATATTTTGTCATTTTTATATCATTTGACGATAAAATGTGTTTGGCCGGGAATATGTTTTTATTCGGCTAGGGGCTAAAAGCGCACTTTAGTATGTCAAAATTATGAAATCGTTGAAAACAAAGGATTTTCGTATTTTCATCATTTTTATGCTACTATAAAATTGTATGCGCCCGGGGTCAGGACCTCACTTCATAAAATAGTGCTTGACTCTGGAATCCTTTTGTGGTATAATAAAATGACATATTTTCATATAAAAATGAAAGCAACGCATATTTCATCCTATTTTTCTATTTTATCATATTTTGGTGCAGTTGTCAAGAATTATTTTATAACTGGAAAATATAATAATATCAACTATTTAACTTGTAGTCTTGATGTTTTGTAATAATAAATTTTTCTTCTAAATCAGATTTACTAAAAAGTTTTTCATGATCATATATTGTCCAATTGCCATTGATATCCATAATCCAATAATAATCATCAATTTCTACACCATCATTCGATAGTACTACATCTTGTAATAAATCAATAGATTCTTCATCTTGTATAATATTATTTGCACGATACTGATCATTACTTCTAACAATATATTCAAATAATATGATATCTCCTTCCTTTTTTATTATCATATATTATTCTCCTATTGTCAATAATAATTGTTGCTTGCGTAATCTTGATATTTTACTAATTGAGTATCCCGTCTTTTTGGATATTTCCCTGTAAGTATATCCATCATTTATCATTTGAAATACGCTATTGTTGATCTTTTTTATCATTTTTTCTTTCTTATTCATATATACACCTCCTATGTTATATTTATAAAAAAGTAATTTTTGGTTTTCATTTTGAAACAGAAAAAAATAGTTTCCAGTTTTCATTTTGAAACATAGAATCTATTTTTATGTAGTTATATCATATATTTCAACAAAAGAAAAAAATAGTTTCCAGTTTTCATTTTGAAACACAGAATCTATTTTTTATTTTTCATTTTGAAACAGAAAAAATAGTATTATCACCATGATAATACTATTTGAAAATATTATAATGTCCATGTAATACCCATATTATAAGAACATGTCCACAAAATGTAGTTATTTGGACATATGTATGGTCGAAGGATGTATCAAAATCATTACAAGTTTCGAGTATACAAGTTATTGATATTATTGAAGAAAATAATGCTTGACAATTTCATAATAATATGATATAATAGCATCAAATATATATAATATAATATGAATTGCACGCATCCCTTCCTAGCTTAATTATAACATAAAACCTAGAAAATTTCAAGTGATATTTTTGCGCAGTAAAAAACCCCGATCTTAACGGCGCTCGAGGTCTGTGCCACTGTCCAGTAACCTTTGGTATAGGACAAACAGGGGATTATTCCCTTATTTCTGTATATATGATGTTGTAGTCAAGACTTATTTTTATGCCTTATTTCATTTTCAACACATCTTTTATCTCTTACATAATTGACAATATACATATCCAGTTCACCGAATATTTTACAAGAATGTGAGCTGGCCTTTTGTGGGCAATCATCTGAACAATATCTTTCACTATTACTAGTTTCAATATCAATTTTTATTGTTGATTTCATTATTTCACCTTTTTTGTATAATCAATCATCATATTACCTTTTATTATAGCTTGTGTAGAACCAAACGTTGTATTTGTAAGTGGATTGTTATCAATTACTTCCTCATATACATTGGATACCTTAAAAATAGTATTATCATCAAAAGCATCTTGAATGAACTTTATTAAGTCTTCTTTATTTAAATACATTTTTATTTCTCTTTTTCCTTTTGATATAACATAAAATAATAAGTTATCTTGTAGTCATGGCAGGATTCGATACCTGCATGAGGTTCTGGTAGGGCTATTCTCAAAAATATTTGAGCCTTCACCTGGCTTAACATACGTCCTCTACTAGTATGCGTCTATCTTTCGCCACATGACTACAAGATTATCTTGAGATTGTTTGTTCTAATTCTTCTGTTTGATTAGATCCACATGTTGGTACAGGTTCATATTTACCTTTTGTTTTAAAATCCTCTGGGAACCACAATTTATACATTCCTTGTGGGTTTGAATATAGATTACCTAACAGTTCTAACATATGGTCAACTGATCCATCAAATGCTATTTTTTTACATCCAACTGTAATGATACGTCCACGGTCTAATTCCTCAATTGTGATTTTCCAATTAATTTTTCTTGACATATTTTATTCTCCTTATTATTTTTTGAAGCCCTTTGCCTGTATGAGTTTGGGGCGAGTTCCTGATTTATCCCTTCCTACGAATGGTGTTGCCATCAAAATAAGTATAACACACAGTATTGATATAAGTAAATGTTTCATATGACTACACTATACTATACATGTTTATACTTGTAAACACGCAATAAAAAACCCTTCGGACCTCTCAATAGTCCAAAAGAGTTTTAAAGTGGACAAAAAAGAAATCGAACCTTATCTCCTATGTTAGGCATGATACCATTTGTCCGTATTTTGGTTTCGGCGATGGAATTGAACCATCCCCCTCTAATTAATATGAAATTGGCGATGAGGCAAGGACACCTTTGTTCATCCTTTGTTGTTGTCCGATTCCAATCCTATTTATAGTGAGGTATTCAATGCGTAAAGGTATCATACAGAAGAAGCAAAAAGAAAAATAAGTAAAGCAATGAAAGGAAATACAAACGGAAAAAATAAAAAACAAATTAGCGCATAAAAAAAATGAGAATGATAAAATCGTCCGTGTATCCTTGTGGTTCGGCTATTCTGGAGTTTGTATCATTTCTCACTCTTTAT
>JBAYNQ010000136.1:0-4243 GCA_041678705.1 Candidatus Omnitrophota bacterium | reverse complement strand
TGCTAAAAGAGGCTTAAGATGGTTAAAGGTATAGATACAAAAGAAAGAGAAGAAGAGATACTGGGCTTGGTTGTCGATAGTTATATAAAGGAATCCCGGCCGATAAGCTCGGCTTATCTTTGTCAAAAGCACAGGCTTGATTATTCTTCGGCTACCGTGAGGAATATCTTACTTTCTTTAGAGAATCAGGGTTTGCTTTCTCATATCCATACTTCTTCCGGAAGGGTCCCCACACAATCCGGGTTCAGGCGTTATGTGGGAAGCCTTGTTCCTGCGCAGGCAAGCGAGGATTATCCGGTTAGTTCTGATCTTTGCTCTTTGCAATATTCGGGGATAGAAGATGTGATAAGCCACGCTCTGGACACTTTGACAAAGCTGAGTGGCTATATTTCTCTGGTGGCTGTTTCCGGAGAAAATGAACGTATGTTTTTTAAGGGAATGCGGTTTATGTTTGAACAGCCGGAATTCGAAGACTTAAGCTGTCTTAAAAATATATTTTATGTTTTAGAAGTCAGGATGGAAGATTTGCAGGACTTACTGCTTGATTGCGTGGGTGATAATTTAAAAATACTCATTGGCGACGAAATAGGCTTCCAGGAAATACCTACCTGTTCGCTGGTGGTGTCAGGATTAAAAGAAAAAGAAGTCTCTTTGGCCATGGCTCTTTTAGGGCCTATGCGTATGAACTATACCAAAGCCAGCTCTTGTTTACATTCTGTAAAGCGGCAGTTGCAGGAAGTGGTAGAAGATTTTATATGATACATATGAAAAAAAATAATAAAGAGAATTCAAAAGATTTAAATCATAAAGAAATAATGCCGGAGAATCAACAACTGGAGAAAAAAAATGGCGAAGATTCTGCCGAAAACAAAGAAGAGCAGGACTATGGCCAGCTTTGGGATAAATATGTCCGGCTTCAAGCCGAATTTGATAATTATCGAAAGCGGTCTTTTAAGGAAAAGGCGGAATTTATAAAATTTGCCAATGAAGGACTGATTTTAGAGCTTTTAGAAATTCTGGACAATTTTGAACGGGGCATAAAATCGGCTGAACTTAAAAAAGATTTTGACCTCCTGCATCAGGGGGTTGATATGATTTCCCGCCAGCTTCACGCTTTACTGGAAGCCAAGGGGCTAAAAAAGATAAAGTGCTTGGGAGAGAAATTTGACCCGCATAAACATGAAGCGGTAGAAGTAATCGAAGCCGAAGGCACCGGGCAGGATACAATAACTGAAGAGCTACAGGCAGGCTATGTTTTTAACGACAGGATTATTCGTCCGGCAAGAGTCAAAGTTACAAAAGAGAAGGTGAGTGAACCGGACATTAAAGTTAAGGAAGAGGAAAAGAAGGAAAAATCTGGAGAAGAAACAAAAGATTAAAATTCTATTTTAGATTACGTTAATCGGTGAACGATTGCGTAGCTGGAATCGTCTTGTGTTGATGGGCTGCGTCAAAGTATCTTTTCAAATAAATTATTTTTTACGGTAAACATTCAACGATTAACGTTTCGAGTTACGCAACCGATAAACGATAAAAGAAACGGGAGGTATAAAAATGGCAAAAGTAATAGGAATTGATTTAGGAACTTCGAATTCATCAGCTTCCGTAATGGAAGGCGGCCGTCCGGCTATTATACCTTCGGCTGAGGGTGCCGGAGTTGCCAGCGGAAAAGCTTTTCCTTCGGTAGTTGCTTTTACAAAAGATGGCCAACGTTTAGTGGGGGAGCCTGCCCGCAGACAAGCGGCGGTTAATCCTGAAGGGACAGTTTTGGCAGCTAAAAGAAAAATAGGCACTGATTTTAAATTTAATGTTTATGGAAAAGAATATACTCCTCAGCAGATTTCAGCTTTTATCTTGCAGAAAATAAAACAGGACGCTGAAAGTTATTTGGGAGATGAGGTTAAAGAAGCCGTGGTTACGGTTCCGGCGTATTTTAATGATAACCAGCGCCAGGCAACTAAAGATGCCGGAGCAATAGCCGGGCTTGAAGTATTAAGGATTATTAACGAGCCTACCGCGGCCTGCCTTGCTTATGGTTTAAATAAAGTAGGTAAAGAGTTAAAGATAATGGTTTTTGATTTTGGCGGCGGAACGCTTGATGTTACGATTATGGAGATGTGGGCTGAAGGAGGTTTTAAAGTGCTTTCTACAAGCGGCGACACTCATCTTGGCGGAACTGATATGGACGCTACTTTGATTGATTATATTGCCGAAGATTTCAAAAAACAATCCGGCATAGATTTGCGTAATGACAAGATGGCTATGCAGCGGTTAAGGGAAGCGGCTGAAAAGGCGAAAATAGAGCTTTCAAGTACGCTGACCACTGATATCAATTTACCTTTTATTACCGCTGACGCATCCGGGCCAAAACATCTTACGATGTCTATAAACCGGGCTAAATTAGAAGAGCTGGTTACTCCGATTATCGATAAATGTAAAGCGCCGATGAAACAGGCAATAGAAGATGCTAAACTTACTTCAGGCGACATAAATAAGATAATAATGGTTGGCGGGCCGACCCGAATGCCTATAATGCAGAAATTTGTGGAAGATTATGTGGGTAAGAAAATTGAACGCGGTATTGACCCAATGGAATGCGTATCTATGGGCGCGGCAGTGCAGGCTTCAATTATAAAAGGAGACACAAAAGACGTACTTCTTTTGGACGTTACTCCTTTGTCTTTGGGTATTGAAACCCTTGGAGGGGTTTTCACTAAGCTTATTGAGAGAAATACTACTATTCCTACAAAAAAGAGCCAGGTTTTTTCCACCGCGGAAAATAACCAGCCGGCAGTAGACATCCGTGTCTTACAGGGCGAAAGAGCTATGGCTGCTGATAATACACAACTTGGGTTGTTTAAACTTGATGGTATTCCACCGGCGCCCAGAGGTATACCGCAAATAGAAGTTATTTTCGACATCGATGCTAACGGAATAGTTCATGTCACCGCTAAAGATAAGGGAACCGGCAAGGAACAGTCTATCAGGATCACTGCTCCGCATAAGCTTTCGGAAGATGAAATAAATAAGATGGTAAAGGAAGCTGAGAAGTATGCCGGCGAGGATACCAAAAGAAAAGAAACCGCTGAGCTTAAGAACCAGGCCGATACCTTGGTTTACAGCACGGAAAAAGCCCTGAAAGAACATGGTGACAAAATTCCCGAGGAAGATAAAAAAAGTATAGAAACAAAACTGGCCGCTTTAAGGGATTTGCTCAAAGCAGCTTCAGCGGATAATGAAGCCATAAAAAAGGCTACGGAAGAATTGACCAACGCTTCACATAAGCTGGCAGAACAGATTTATAAAGCAAGCAATCAACAGCAACAACAGGGCCCTCAGGAATCCGGACCGCAGGATGCCGGCAGCCAGGAAGCAGCTTCAGAGGACAAACCAAAGGACCCGGAAGTGGTAGACGCTGAGTATAAGGAAGAAGACAATAAATAGAGCACCTGAACATTAGAGCACCAGTCACCAGTAGAGAATTTCTGCTCTGGTGTTCTGGCGTGCCGGTGCACTGGTGCACAATAAGATATGATGAGCACAGCAAGAGATTATTACGAAGTTTTAGGTGTAAACAAGGGTGCCGGGGTCGATGAGATTAAAAAAGCTTATCGGCAGCTGGTTATGAAATTCCATCCTGACAGGGTTGAATCCGCCCAAAAGAAAGCAGCTGAAGAAAGATTCAAGGAGATTTCAGAAGCATATGCTGTCTTAAGTGACCCCAAGAAAAAACAGCTTTATGATCAGTATGGTCATGCGGGTATAGATTCTAGGTATTCTACGGAAGATATTTTTAAGGGAGCGGACTTTTCCAGTATTTTTGGCGGCGGCGGCGGAAATTTTAGCGATATCTTTGAACATATTTTTGCTGATTCCGGTTTTGACATTTTTGGTTCTGGCGGCCGAGGCCAGAGACGCCAGAAATCCGGCAGCGATATACAACTCAGGATTGCTATAACGCTGGAAGAAGTAAGCACCGGAGTTGAAAAAGATATTTCCTATAATCGTTACGATGCTTGTCCGTCCTGTAAAGGCACTGGAGCTGAATCAGGATCAGGGAAAATCGCCTGTTCTACCTGCAAAGGTTCAGGCGCGGTTCGCAGCGGCATGGGTTTTATAAGTTTTACTCAGGAGTGCCCATCTTGCCACGGTACAGGCCAGATTATCAAGAATCGGTGCAAAAACTGTTCCGGCCAGGGTGTGGTCAGGGCAAAGAAAAACCTGAAAGTTAATATTCCCAAAG
>JBAYNQ010000135.1:0-4268 GCA_041678705.1 Candidatus Omnitrophota bacterium | reverse complement strand
TAATACCGAATCAGGATACTGCGGTAAAAGATTTCAGCACGGGGCGAATAAAGATATCCGTTTTATATTTGAGAGAGTGGGTTTTTCCTGCAAGATGAATGAGCTTGAAGCAGCGATAGGCATAGGTAATCTTGATATTTACCAGCAGATACTGGATAAGAGAAGAGACAACCTTAATTACTGGATGAAGGAGTTTAAGCGTTTTGAACCGCAGTTTAAAACTATAAAGCAGGAGCCTTTTGAATTAATCGGCCCGCATGCTTTTCCGGTAATACTTTCTCAAGAGGCTGGCTTCAGCCGTGAAGAGTTTGTCGGATTTCTTGAGGCCCGGGGCATTGATACCAGGACGCTTTTTTCATCCATACCTACCCAGTGCGACGGGTTTAAATTTCTGGGTCATAAATTAGGGGATTTCCCTAATGCCGAATATATAGGAGAGAGAGCCATTCATATTGGAGTGCATCAGGATTTAGAAAAACAGCACCTTGATTATTTTCTTGATGTTGTCGATGAGTTCCTAAAAGGAAAAAAGTAAGCTATGTTAACCATAATGATTTCTACAAAGAACCGTTCGGATTTTCTTATCCGGCTGCTTAATTATTATGCCGATCGCGGCTGTAAGCACTGGATTTATATCGGAGATTCCAGTGAAGGTCCTCACTTAAGAAATAATCAGGAGGCTGTTGCAAAGTTGCAAAAGAGGCTTAAGATTAGGCATTTTAGACACCAAGGGCTTAGCTTGCCTGCTTCTGTGAGAGAGTTAGCCAATTCAGTTACAACTGCTTACGCAACATTTATATCCGATGATGATTTTCTTATTTCTGAAACTTTAAATAAAGCAGTTAAATTCTTGGAAGATAACCCGCAGTATAGCGTTGTTCAAGGAGAGGCTTTAATCTTTTCTCTTAAGAGTAGTGGCCCCTACGGTGAATTTTTAGGCACCGGCCGTTATAACCTAAGAGCAGTAGAAGAAGATAGCGCTGTCCAAAGGCTTAAGAACCATCTAAATAATTATTCAGTAACTTTATTTGGCGTATGCCGCACCCAAGATTGGCGGAGAATGTATAGAGAGGTAAATACTATTAAGGATAAGCGTTTTGCTGACGAGCTTCTTCCTTGTTCTCTTTCAGTTATTTATGGAAAAGTAAAAAAACTTAATTCTTTATACTTGATACGTCAGGGGCACGACCGCCGTAATATTCTTCCCGATCTCTATGATTGGATTACTGACTCTTATTGGCAACCTTCATATAATATTTTTAGTAATTGTTTAATTGAGGCCCTAATGGAACAAGATGGCATAAGCCAAGATATTGCTTACAGAGTAGTTAAGCAATCATTCTGGGCGTATATACGTAGAGGTTTTAATGTAAAATACGAATATACTTATAGACAACCTTCTTTAGCTAAGCGTACAAAATACATGTTAAAGCGTATCCCTTTTTTATTAGAAACAGTACAGTTTATAAAGTCATTTTTTTTACAAAGCATGTCGCTTGAAGCTTTACTACGTAAAAATTCGTCTTATCATGTTGATTTTCTGCCGGTATATCGAGCAGTTAAAGGAATTCGTTCTGGCATAAACACTTAAATGATAGTTTTATTAACTAAAAGTAATTAGATTTAATTGAAAAGAGGGGATGGATATGAAGAAAGTAATTATTTTAAACTGGTTGACTACCTGAAGAAACACGGCATAGATTCGCGGCATTTATTTTTATCGATGCCTACCCAGTGCCCGGGATTTGAGTTTTTAGGCTATAAGCTGGGCCAGTTTCCCGAGGCTGAATACGTGGCTAACAATGGTTTTCATATCGGTATACATCAGGAGTTAGGCAGGAGAGAGTTAGATTACTTTGTTTCCTCGGTTGAGGATTTTTTAGCTCTAAAATAAGATGAAACATCTCAAGGCAATTTTATTTCAGAACCGCAAAATTATAGTAATCCTTCTGGCTACCGGAGCCTTGGCTTCGGTAATGGAAGGCTTAGGTTTGGGGTTAGTAATTCCGCTTCTGGAAGGGGTTAAAGGAACAGCCGGCCTGGATATACCTTTTCCCTTTAGCGCGATTTCCGCTTTTTTTAGCGGTATGGATTTAGTGGAGAGGATTAGGGTTATAGCCTTGTTTCTGGTTGTGGTTGCTTTATTGAAAGGGTCAGCTCTCTATTTCAATAATATCTTTAACTGCCGGCTGCAGATAGAGGTAATTAAATACTATAGAATGAAAGGCTTTGACCAGATTATGAAGTTTGGTATGGGTTATATGAATAAGCAGAAGACCTCTCACCTTCAGACCACTTTAATTACCCATACTGAAAGGCTGGGTTCTTTAATCAGTATTGTTGGTGCGCTTTTGCCTCAG
The DNA here is from genome assembly GCA_041678705.1 of Candidatus Omnitrophota bacterium. GTDB lineage: Bacteria > Omnitrophota > Gorgyraeia > Duberdicusellales > 4484-171 > JAQUWY01. Next base: position 1,908 of record JBAYNQ010000135.1, on the reverse strand, counting down.
ATGTTTACGGTAATAGTGCTTATGGCTATGCTGGCAGTACTCTCCTGGAAGTTAACCCTGGTGTCGCTTGCTATCGTAGTCTTTTCATCGGCCTTGTTACGGGCTATTGCCCATCGGGCCGAGGCTGCTGGAAAAAAGTTGAGTTTTTCGCTTAAAGAAATTAACCGCGCGGCCTTAGATGCTCTTTTAGGGATGAAGGTTATTCGTTTGTTCCGGCGGGAAAGAGATATGATTAAAAGGCTTGAAACTGAAGTTAACACAGTGAATTCGAATATGTTTGCCTTGGCAAAAACCCGCGGTTCGGTAAAGCCGCTTTTTGAAATTTTAGGCGTTGTGAGCTTGGCTTTAATTCTTCTGGTCGGGTCTTTTTTAATTTTGCCGGCTAGGACCGGTTGGGGGCTGGAGATAGTCCTTACTTTTATTCTTGTGTTTTTCCGGGTCTTGCCGCCGGCACTGGCTTTTAACCAGGCCCGGGTAGCGATTAAAGGCGATTTAGCTTATTACCGCGAGGTAAATAAATTTATCGAGCCTCAGCCGGAGTTTTATCTGGAAAACGGCAGGAGAATGTTAAAGGATTTTGGCGAAAGTATTGTTTTTAGGGGAGTTGAATTCGGTTACAACCCCCGGGAAGCTATTGTATTGAAAGAGCTGTTCTTCGAAGTTCCCAAAGGTTCAAGAATTGGGATTGTCGGGCCTTCGGGCTGCGGTAAGTCCACGATAGTTGAGCTGCTGTTGCGTTTTTATGATCCTCAGAAGGGAAAAATTTTAATAGATGGTTTTGATTTAAAAGATTTAGATATTAACTCCTGGCGTAGGCGGGTAGGAGTGGTAAGCCAGGATACTTTTCTTTTTCACGATAGTGTAAGGGAAAATATAGCTTTTGCCCGGCCGGAAGCCAGCCAGGAAGAAATCGAGCAGGCAGCTAAGCAGGCTTATGCTCATGAGTTTATTCAGGCTTTGCCTAAAGGTTATGATACTCTTGTTGGTGACCGGGGAGTTCTTTTATCCGGCGGCCAGCGCCAGCGGCTTGCCATTGCCCGGGCAATTGTAATGAATCCGGATATCCTTGTTTTTGACGAAGCCACTTCTTCTCTGGATACCGAGTCAGAACAAATAGTTCAGAAGGCCCTGGATGAGGTCGGTGTAGGCAAAACCGTAATTACCATCGCTCACCGGCTTTCTACGGTATATGATTCAGATAAGATCCTGGTTGTTGACAAAGGGATGATTGTTCAGCAGGGAAAGCATGAGGAGTTGATTAAGCAGGAGACAGGCTTGTATCAAAGACTGGTTCAGAAGCAGAAGATGGACTTTAAAGATTCAGGTGTTTTATTATGACTATGAGTAAAAAAAGAGCAATTATCCTCGGTGCCGGTCCGGTGGGCCTGGTTACTGCCTGGAAACTTTTGGAAAACAACTGGGCTGTTGAGATATTCGAGAAAGAGCCTTTGGTTGGCGGCCTCTGCCGCACCTGGAAATGGGAAGAGTTTCTGGTAGACAGCGGCCCCCATATTTACCATACTCCGGATAAAGAGTTAGCCGGATTCTGGGAAAAGGAGTTTGGCGATTTATTTATTAAAGGTGATTTTTGGTGCAAAAATGTTAAAGGCGATGACTTTAAACAGTACTGGGACTATCCGCTTTCCTGGGAGAGTATTTCCCGTTACCCCAAAGAGTTAAAAGATAAGGTACTCAGGGAGCTTCAGGGAGTCAGTTCCGAAGCCAGGGCCCGGGCTAAGAACTATACCCAATATATGAATGCCCAGGTAGGAGAGACTTTACGTGAGATGTTTTTTAAGAAATTTCCCGAGAAGATCTGGGGGATTTCTACCGATGAAATGGCCTGTGAATGGGCGCCTAAACGTATTGAACTGCGCCAGAAAGTTACCCCCTTTTATCATAATCAAT
>JBAYNQ010000134.1:0-4293 GCA_041678705.1 Candidatus Omnitrophota bacterium | reverse complement strand
AGACATTCCCTCAAAGATAGAGGCTAAAACAGCAAAAAAACTTGGCCAAACCAGCTGGCGCGCATTCATATCGGCCAGGCTAAAAAAGCTTCTTAGCTTAACCAAGCTTAGATAAACTTTTGTTTTCTTTATTCTCATTTTAACTCTGCGCATGTTATAACTTTTGCCTTTTTTGAGAAGCCCTGATTTGATATTATCATACAGGTCTCGCAGACACAATAAATAGTTGTGCTGGTAAAAATTCTTAGCCGTTGCTTTATCCGTCAAGTTATTTATGTAAATAAATTACAAAGATTCCCTAAGATTATTTATACATTTGCCAGCTTATTACCCAAAACGCAAAACAGCTGTATTTCTCAACCAAAAAGACTTTATCCTAATAAGTGCTTTCCCAAAATATATTCAAATGCATTGCTAGAGCATGCGCCCTTAAAGACCTCGCAACAACCATTGTCTCGATTAACCTGAGAACATGCCTAAAGAGAGAAACTTACTTGTAGGCGATGTCTCCTCCCGGATTTTTCGTGGCTTGAAATTAGCAACGTCACAAATTCTTATCCACATTGTTTTTGGAAAAGAGAACTCCGGCTCTATATTAATACTCTACAATGTCGTGCATATCCATCTCTTTTACTTTCTTCCTAGCGGAAGATATTCTATGCAGACTATGCTTACGTATTATGAAACTTCGGGTCAGCCGGGGAAATTCCGTATTATACTTTCGCTTATCGCTTATAGTAATTTATTTCAACGCTTTCGTTTTAGCTCACATCCTTCGTGATAAATTTATATATTTCATCGGAAGACACATCTATAGCAAATCTCATCTCTTGAAACCTGTATATAGCTAACCTCTTGACCGTACTTTCGTCTCTGGTATTAAGCCTTCCTTCTTTGAGCGTCGTTAAGTGTCTTTTTCGTAGACATATTTCACCATTTATCTCGTTTGTAGTTCAGAAATCTTTCCCCGTTATTTAAAAAATCAATGCCTCCGAGTTTAGATACTTACCAACAAATAACTTACAGTTTTCGCATTTTAGACAACCTCTGTCTATGCTCTTCGTTGCTCTCCACCGGTTCTGACAAATGGGACATTTAAATTAACAAAGAGCGACTGCTTTGATACGTATGCTATTGCCAAAATTCTATATTTAAAACCTGAGAAAGCTTGCTAATATCTGACTAAATTAATCTTGGAATATTCCTTACAATTGAATAGCCCTTTGCATTAATTACGCTTATCAGAGATTACAAAGTCAAGCCCCCTTGTGTATTTCCATCGCCTAGGAGGCGTTTGCGAAAATATTGCTTGTAAAATTTTAAGCTTCTGTCCCCTAAAAGAGACGTGTAAAAGACCTTCTCAAGCTAACCGGGATCATTATCTATTCTGAATATTTTTTTCAATGATAGCTGCTAATTCTTTCATGCAAATTCCAAAAGTATGGTTAGAAAGTGTTCGTCTTTGCCCGGCTTTTGCAATGCTAATACACCCATCTTCATGTGCCAAATAGTAACGTATTTTATTTAGGCAATCAACCTCGTCCGTATAAGTAATAATTTCTTCTCCCGTTCTAAAAAAATCTTTTGTATCTTTTTTATTGTCAGTTAACAACAAAGTGCCTACACCGGTAACTTCAAACAAGCGTTTTGCACCTACAAAATCGCCTGCTACTTCGCCATGTGCATGAATAGCTATTTTATAACGGGAATAAATCCTGTACATTTCTAAACCAAAAGCTTCCCCGCAAAAATTTTTATGTAATGACTGACACTCAAGCAAAAATTTACTAGGGCCATAAATATCGATATTAATATGTTTAGATAGATATTCAAGAAGTTTTATACGCCCCTTATGAACTTTCGGGGAGAAACTCCCGATAAATACAACTCCGTTACGTGAGCCATTCGTATCTATCCTGGTCAAAATTCGATCATCAAACGCTTGGGGTAAATATTCACATTTATGTCCCATATCATGGAAGCGTTCAACTAAAGCCTTCGATGACGAAATAATCAAATCATAATAACGAAAAGGATAATCTTCTGGAATAGGGCATGACCATTGACAAACAAGATATCGTATGTATTTCTTTACATCAGACAGTATTTTTTTGTTAATAGGCACTCCGGAAAAACAAAAAATGATGTCTGGCTTAATCCTTTTAATCTGTTCCAGAAGAATCTGTTTCTGCCATTGGAAGGAAAAATCCGGATTCCTTAAAGTTATTACCGAACACAGGACAGATAAACAACGACTAAACCAATTTGGAGACACAAAGAGGCCATGTTCTCTAGACCACTTATGCTGCAGGGGCTTACAATCCATAATAACCTGCGATGTGTCATAGCCAAGTTGTTTCATCCCATAAGCATAGCTGTCTGATTGATAAAAATGCTGCTCAAATAATATCAAACACTGGTCCTCATATGATTTTTTCTGTAAATCAGGATGGTTCTGAATGTATTTTGTATAAAAGTCGTAATAATTTTCTACGAGAAAAAGGATTTTCATAATTCAGGAATCTCCGAATTAGTTTTGTTTCGAAACGCATTCCTCCGTCTTTTGGTATTGATATCTGCCTTCAGAACACATATTGCATAAAGGAATGCTTTTCTTATTTTTTGCTACTTTTTTTCTAAAAGCCCGATATCCTTTATTCTTCCAAATTGTCCATAAACTTTCTCTGAATATATTGCCCATAATGTATTCACAATATGCGTCATAACAGCAGGGTACTACATCCCCGTCACAACTTATAACAGCTTGGTTGTTAAGCATATGGCCAACCGTTAGATACTTTACCTTTAAGCATAAAGGTTCCATCTTCTTTTCTGTAATAACGGCTAAGAGATAGGTCTTTAGGTAAAAACTCTTTGATATTTTCCTGAAATTCCAAGTCATCATAGCCTAAATGAATTGTTTTCTCATTATATCTATCGCACTCCAATTCTACGACAAGTTTCTTCATATGGTTTCGTTGGGACTCATTATGTTTCATTACTATAAGCTGTAAACAAACTTCCGGAGTCTGCGACCCCAGTTCTTTCTTTGCTTCATTAATGAATTTAAATCCCTTCAGAACATCATTAAACTTAGAGTCTTTTCTGAATTTACTGTGCGTTTTTTGATCAGCACCATCAAGGGCAATGGTCAATTGCTGCAAGCCACTTTTGACCACCGCTAAGCAAAACTCTCTGGACTTAAGGCTTCCTCCATGCGTACTTATCCCCACAACTATCCCGGCAGAGACAGCGTATTTTATCATATCTAAAAGCTCTTTATTCAAAAAAGGCTCGCCGCACCAGTATAAGAGTATATGCTGGACATATCCGCGAACCTGATCGATGATTGCCTTAAACTCTGTTAAACGCATCATTCGCCGGGGACGATTCATTCTCCCGGACGTTGTGGGACAGCCGGGGCACCGCAAATTACATAAATTCGTGGATTCGATTATAAGGCTTAAAGGCAAAGGCGGCAGGAATCTTTTGAAACCCATTTTTCTTAGCAAGATATACAATAAAGCGAAGGTTTTACCGCTTTTACAAAGTATATAAACTTTTTTGAATTTATTAATCATTTGCGTATTCCCTAGAAGAGTTTTCCCACCACTCACCGATTTCTTTTACCGAAACAAACCATGGGTTTTCCCCCGATAAATATTTCAGCGTTTTCAAATACAAATCCCACCATTCTTGTTTAATTATAAAGTGAGGATGCCAAAGAAGAGTCAAAACACCTCCGACCTTTTCTACAGCATTGGCAACCACAGTTATATATTCCAACGCAGTTTTTTTATCAAGTCTCAATCCTTTTTGAGGAAGCAAAAGGGCGCCGTCCTGCATAATTAAAGGAATCTCTAACATGGGAAGTTTTTCTTCGGCTTTTAAATCGTAAAATTTCCAGGGGTAGCAAGTGCCGAACCGGAAACCAACATTATCATTAAATCCTAAAGTTGAATCGTATTTAAACCCTGCATCAGCATAAACCTTTGGGGTGACTCTTATATCATAATGCAAATAGTGCTGGCGTATGCTGACTCATTAATTCTTCGGCTTGAGCTCCTATTGCAACGAATTTCTGCACAAGATGACGACTACTGACCATTTTTGGATGCCTTTTTTACCCGGTTTAAATTTGCTTCGCTCTTAGCTAAAATCTCAAAGTAAACCCCCCTTACTGCTGGCTAATTATTTTCTAATAGATAATGGTTTTTTAACAAATAAAATTCAAGAAACTTCGACAACTTATCCCTGCCAAAGGCATTTAAATGTGTAAAATCCCTGAATTCT
>JBAYNQ010000133.1:0-4314 GCA_041678705.1 Candidatus Omnitrophota bacterium | reverse complement strand
TTCTTTTGTATTTTGGAGGTTGTCAGCTTCTATTCTGTAACCTGTTTTTCTGAAACGAGGAGTTCTGTCGTTGACGATAAGAGTTCTGACAGCCCTTTCCTTGACTGGAGAGAAGAACAGGGGTATAAAAAGGAGAAAGCCAGGGGTAAGATTGATTACCTCAGGGTAACAGCTATTCTCCATTCACAAGGCCAAGCAGCCGTTGTTATAAACGGAAAGGTTGTCAGGAAGGGGGATGTCATCGATAACAAGGAAGTTATAAGTATCGACAAGGAAGAAGTCATATTACAGGATACCTTGGGAAATGAATACGCGATATCTTTAGATGAAATAACAGCTTCCCGAAATCCGGCCCCTTGCAGCGGCGGAGACTGTGGCAATGGATTTTTTGATACCGATGAGGGTAATTTTTAACAAATGAGAGTTAGAGATATAACAACGTTATTTTTATTGCTGGTGTTTACCAGTATTGCTTTGAATTCGACAGCCGAGAGTATATATTATAAAGGAAAGATCTCCCCCTATAGAATTTTACAAAAGTCTCAAGCAGCCCTGTATGACACAAAAGCGGTCACAGTAAAAACTGAGCAATGGCAGCAAGGCGAAGGGTTTCATACTAAGGCGATATTTGAAAATATATTTCAGGACTACAGTAACCAAAAAATTATTGGCAGGGGAAGCTTCTCTTTTTATGGTTTAGCCTTAAAAGGAGATTTTTCTTCTTCATTCTGGGTGCAGTCTTATCGTATAGACGGGGTGCCTTTCAGTTGGGACTCTGAAGATAAGATTTGGGAGAACAAAGCTCTGGATATAGAAGAAAAACGTACCCGGGAAAAATTTAAATACGATTTTATGAAAAGCCTCCTTTTCATCAATGCCCAGGCTGTTGATATTGACAGCCTCTTGTTTGACGGAGAAGAGGGTAAAAATGGGCAGGAGTGTTACCGCATTAGCTATAGATATGAAAGAGGTATGCTTAAGTCCTGGGGGTTGGCAGGTGCGCTTGGGGTAATTGTCTGGATTGACAGAGAAGATTTTTTACCTGTAAAACAGAGAATAGAGGGTAATGTCGGCGGCCAAATTTGGGTTCAGGAAATAGAATATACTGGATATGATTCTTCCGCTTCTCTTGAGGCTCCAAAAGAAATTATTAAAGAGGCGCAGGAGGAAAAGTCAGCCCTAAGGGATAAGATCAGCTCTGTAATAAATGAGGTAGCTAATATCAGGGGGTGGAAGGCTTCAGATATAAAGGATATTAAAATTGAGTTTGTTAAGATAAACCGCATGCGTGAGTTGATGCTTCAGGAGATTTCAGCATATTATAGCGATGAGGATATAGAAAATGAAGGCCTGATTATGAAATGCTTGGGGCTTATTCCTGAGGATGCCGATTATCGTGATATTATCTTTAACAGCACAGATGCTGCTTTAGTTTCAGGCATGTATGTTCCTGATGAGAAAACTATTTTTATAAGAGACGATATCCAGCCGTCTTTTGCCGAGATCGTCTGTGCCCACGAAGCTGTGCACGCTTTTCAGGATAAAAAACTTAATCTTTCGAATCTTAAGCAGAAACTAAAAGGTGATTTTGATGCTTCTATGGCTCTGCGATGCATGCTTGAAGGTGAAGCCTCCGATGTTCAGCTGGAATATTTACTGCGAAAAGATGATGAAACCTTGAGGGATTGGCAGGACATAGCCTCTTTGGTAGAAAAGGGGGTTGTCGGGAACGCTTACTTAAGAGATAAATTATTTTATAATGCTTACGGCTATGGCGCCAGGCTGATACAACTTTGTCTTGAGGGTTATGATTGGGATTGGAAGAAGCTGGACTCTCTATATGAAAATTATCCCAGGACGTCTGAGGAAGTTATGCATCCTCAGGAATATGTTATGAGGCTCACTACCAATCTAGGCGGTTCAGTTTCAGGTAAAGGTAAAGAGGCTTTGCAGGTATCTTTGCCTGGAGGATGGAAGAAAAGTTTTTCTACGCGCTTGGGTGAGTATGTTAATTTTCTATTTTTAGATAAATCCCTTGGCCGTGAATACGCTCAAGCAGGAAGTATTGGCTGGGAGAATGATTCAGTCATCGTATACGAAAATGAGTCGACTAAGAATAAGATAATTGTTTTTATTATAAAGTGGGACAGCCCCAAAGATGCGAAAGAATTCGCAGATTCATTCAAGGGGTTTCTGGATAAAGAAAAATATAAAAAGATAGAAACCGAAGATGATAAAAAAAGCTTGATTTATGAAAGAGGCGAGAGTAAGTTTTCTTATAGGATTTTTTCTAATTATTCTTTGGCCGTTTGGGCCCAGGGCATTGATCAAGGGGAAATAACAGATATTATGGGAGAAATAAATCTTAACATAGGGAGAGGTGGCGCATGAAGATTTTACGAGTAATTTTTTTATTGGGCTTAGCTGTTACGTTAACAATTCCGGTTTTTTCTCAAACCAGTTCAGGTGTCAGCGGAGAATCTACCTCAAGGGCTAAGAGCAGCGCTTCAGCAACGAGTAAAGTTGTCGAAAGCGATGCCGTTGAAGAGCTACCATTGATTGAGGTTAAGCGGTTAGAAGGTGACCGGCTACAGTATTCCATTGAGCTTAGAAACGCTAAACTTTCAGATTTTTTCCGCTTGATAGCCCACGATTATGATTTCAATATACTGGTTGATAAGCGCGTTGAAGGCGAGGTTACTGCCAGCTTCACTAATCTTTCCTTAGAAGATGCGCTTGAAAATATAGCCAGCATGTACGGTTTAAGTTTAGAGAAAAATAAAGGGGTTGTTGTAGTCAAGCCCAATCTTATTACTAAAACCATTGCCTTTAAACATATAAACGCTGAAAGCTTTTTAAGAGGTGTGGCTTCGTCGTCTTATACCCCAGGTGATAACCCTGATTCTTCCCAAGATTCTTTAGCTGATTCTTCAACAGCAAATATTTACGATCTCCTTTCTCCTATAGGAAAAATTCTGTTGGGCAGGCAAAGAAATATAATAATGGTCATTGATTACCCAGACAACGTTAATAAGGTGGAAAACTTTGTTCAAGCAGTTGACGGCAGGATGGCAAGCAAAGTATTTAAACTTAAATATATAAGCTCAAAAGAAATAATTGTCGAAGATGAAAAAGCAGAAGATAAGTCGGAATTCATCTTGGGCGACACCAGCACTATTGGCGACGCTCCTACATCCGGCAGTAATTAGGGGCGATAAGAGCCGTTTGATTGTAAAAAATATAAAGGAGGGCCTGTGAGGAAAATAATTTCTACAATAATATGTCTTATGCTTGCTTTTCCGATTTATGGAGAGAATATTTCAAATGTCAAAAAGCTGCTCTCCGGAGACGGTAAAGTTTTATTTGGAGATGAGCCTAATTCCCTCATGGTTATCGATTATCCTGAGAATATACAAAAGGTAGAGGAATATCTGGCTATGGTTGATGTCTCTCCGCAACAGGTTCACATTGAAGCAAGGGTGGTTGAGGTTAAGCTTGAAGGCGAAAGCAGTTTGGGTGTTAACTGGACCCTTTTTGCTAATAAAGGTGGTTTGAAAATCGGCGATTTCGATATGTATTCCGGATCACCCACTGATGGTATTACTCAAGCAATACCTTATAAGCCGACGTATTACCCTCCCAATACGACTACGGCTTCTGAGACTCCTTTCACTCTAACTATTGCCAACGACAATATTAATGTGGTTATGCAAGCTTTAGCTAACGAATATGATACGGATATACTTTCGGCACCCAGTATTACGACTGTAAACAACCGTGAAGCTGAAATCAGAATAATAGAAAGGTATCCTTGGGCTGAGCCTGAAGTTTCAACCACCGAAGGCGGAACGGATGTCGGCTGGACCGTTAATTTCGAGGATGCAGGTATTATACTTAAGGTGACCCCGACAATAAGTGAGAATGGTAAAATCAGCATGGATATACAACCCGAGGTTAGCGAAAAGACCAGTGACTATACGCTTACTGTTACTACCCCCGCTTCTGAAAATATTGAATACACCATTCCTATAATCGAAACCCGTCAAGCTAGGACAAAAGTGGTTGTAGGCAATAAACAGACTTTGATTATCGGCGGCTTGATTAAAAATAAGGCCATTGAAGGTGAAACAAAGGTTCCTTTGTTGGGAGACATACCCTATTTAGGGTATCTTTTTAAGAGCAAAAAGAAACTGTATGAAAAAACAGAGCTTGTTATATTTGTCTCGCCAACGGTTATTACGTCCCAGGAAATCGACTATGTTACTTCTCAGGAAAGAAGGGTTACTTCTGAGGTTTCCGGAAAAGAAACAGATT
>JBAYNQ010000132.1:0-4329 GCA_041678705.1 Candidatus Omnitrophota bacterium | reverse complement strand
GTTTGTTATGCAAACAGGCTTATACAATTTCCCTTTGCTCTCATAGCTCTTTCTATATCCCGTGTAGCCATAGTCGATTTATCTTCATACCACCATAAGGGGGATTTGAAGAATTTTCAAAAACTTTTTGTTTTTTCGTTTCAGAATATAATTGTTTTCATAATACCCCTTTCCATTTTGTTCATGTTTCTTTCTGACGGCATCGTAGATGTTGTTTTCACCCGGGGTGAATTCGGGTTGAACTCGAAACAATTGACTTCGTCAGCCCTGTTTTTCTATTCCTTTGGTTTATTTTTCTTTTGCGCCATAAGGTTGTTTGTAAATGCCTTTTACGCTTTAAAAGATACCGTTACTCCTGCTAAAATTGCAAGTTTTTCTTTGGTTGTTAATGTTGCTTTAAGCGCGATCCTGATGTTTCCTTTAAAAATAGGAGGAGTAGCTCTTGGCAGTAGCTTGGCGGCGGCTTTTAATTTCTACTTTCTTTATCGAGCACTGGTTAAACGCGTAGGAAAGATTGAATGGTCGGATACTATGGTTCAATTCAGGAAGGTTATTACCTTAAGCCTTGTAGCCGCTTTGGTAGCGCGTTTACTGTGGGACTACCTTTCTTTTTCGAAGTATCTTACGGCTTCGATTGTAACTATAGTTGTTTTGTTTGTCTTTTCTCTTGGAGGATACCTCATCGGCCTGAGGCAAATAGGTTATTTGCTTTCTGTCGCTAAAGGCAGGTTCAAAGGATTTATCCGGAAATAAATATGACGACAAAGGAAATGATAAAAAGACTGCCTTCAGCTTGTGGTGTTTACATTATGAAAACAGCCAAAGGAAAGGCAATCTATATCGGCAAGGCTACTGATATTCGCAAGCGAGTCACCAGCCATTTTCTTGCTAAGTCATCGGGCAAGGCTGAAATCTTTTTAAGGAAAGTTGTTTCCGTCGATTTTATAAAGTGTTTAAGTCCGGAGCAGGCGTTAATATTGGAAGCTGCCCTCATAAAAGAAAAAAAACCCTATTATAATATAGCTCTTCGTGATGATAAAAGTTATCCCTATGTTGAAGTAACCGATGAACCTTTTCCGAGAATTTTCATTTCCCGCCCCAAAACAAAAAGTAATAGTTATTTTTTTGGCCCCTATCCAAAGGCCGCGGTTCTTAAGTCTGCCTTGAATTTAATAAGACGGATTTTTCCTTACCGTTCCTGCAAGCGCATACCTAAGAAATCCTGCTTGTTTTATCATCTCAGGCTTTGCCCCGGGCCTTGCCTGGGGAATGTTTCTGCCGGTGAATATGCGGCTCGTATAAAAGAAGTGGTTCAAATTTTAAAAGGGGAGAGAAAAAAATTAACGGGGTCATTGATGGCCGTGATGAAAGGCCTTTCTACTAGAAAAGAATTTGAAAAAGCTGCGGTTATAAGGAATAAGATTATGGCTATAAATAACCTTTACGAGGGCAATCCCAGGCCGCACGAGATAATTTCTCTTAAGGAAGTTTTGCATTTATCCTGCCTCCCTTTGACCATAGAAGCTTTTGATATTTCCTCTTTAGGAAGATATGATGCTGTAGGGTCGTTAGTAGTCTTTTCCGATGGTTTTGCCGACAAGAGTAGATACAGAAGGTTTCTTATAAAAAGCGTCAGGGGCCAGGACGATTATGCCATGATAGAGGAGGTTGTAAGGAGGAGATATGTTCGTATTCTAAGGGAGCGCTTAGCCATGCCGGACTTAATAATCATAGACGGGGGCAAGGGGCATGTCGATAGGGCCGATAGCGTTTTGCAGGAGTTGGGGGTAAAAAGTTCTATTATCGGCATTGCCAAGGAGAAGGAGCAAATATGGTTTCCGGATAACCGCAAGGCTTTATCAATACCGAAAGACGAGCCTTGTTTATATTTAATTCAAAGAATTCGCGATAAAGCCCATAGATTTGCTCATGCATATCAGCTTTTACGCCGCCGCAAGAGAGCTTTCAGGAAGTAAGAATGTTTTGGGCTTACTTTGGCTGTTAATCCCGGATTCAAAACAGAAAAATGAAAGCTATGACTGATTTTGAGAAAAAAGTATTAAGGGCCGTTGCCAAGATTCCTTTTGGAGAAGTACGCAGCTATAAATGGGTGGCTAAGAAAGCCGGCAGGCCCCGGGCTTGGCGCGGGGCTGCTAATGCTATCAAGAAAAATCCTTACCCTTTTTTTATACCGTGCCACAGGGTTATAAAGAGTTCCCGTGATTTTGGAGGTTATAGCTTGGGTTCAGCCTTAAAGGAAAATTTAATAAATTTTGAGAAAAAGATTAAAGATGTGATAAAATAAACAAAAGCTGCACAGAACTTGTCTTTTAGCAAGGAGGTAGAAGTGAAATTCAGCGAAATCCTAGATACAATGATTGAAAAGAATATTACCGATTCTTTTATAAGGGTCAATGGGCCCTTAAGGGGCAGGGTCAATTCGGAGGTTGAGATAATCAAGGACCATAAGTTTACCCTTGAAGAAGTAACAGCAATCATTAAAGACGTAATGCCTGAGCGTGCCCGGGAAAAACTCAAAATCCACAAGGGATGCGAATTTACCTACTGGTATAAAGATTTTTGGCGTTTTCGGCTGGGTGCTTTTTATCAAAGGGGTACACCCGCGGTTGTCGTTAGAAAAATTGACTTAAGAATCCCTTCTTTTACTGATTTATGCCTGCCGGCAGAAGTGCTGGAGAAGTTTTGCCATGAAAGAAGAGGCATGATTCTTTTGACGGGTATAACCGGCAGCGGCAAGTCGACAACCATAGCCAGTATGATTCAGTATATTAATAGCCAATTTGGCCGTCATATTCTGACTATCGAAGAACCAATAGAATTTACTTTTATTGATGACGTAGCAATTATCAATCAGCGGGAGATAGGTGATGATGTTGAAAGCTACGGCGATGCTTTACGCCAATTTGCTTTACATTCTCCGGATGTTATGTATATAGGAAATATTATTGATGCTGAGACTTGTCATGCGGCTCTGACTGCTGCTGAAACCGGGGTGTTGGTTTTTTCTACATTACATACTGTTAATGCTACATCTACCATAGAAAGAATCGTGAATTTCTTCCATCCTCACCAGCAGGATTTCATTATGAACCAGCTTTCTTTTCTTCTTAAAGGAGTCCTATCGCAGAGATTACTTCCCCGCGCAGACCATCCTGGACTGGTGCCGGCTTATGAAATTATGACTTTGAGCCCTTCTGTATCGCGTCTGATAAGAGAAAACAAGATTTGGGAGATACCGAAATATATTTCTTCCGGAGGCCATTATGGCATGAAGAGTTTCCATCAATGCCTGCTGGAATTGGTTGAAACCGGTAAAGTTTCTGCCGTAAAAGCCGTAGAATTTTCCGACAACAAAGAGGAATTGGAAATGGAGTTGCGTAACCGCAACCTGCTGTAAAGCCTCAGAATTATATAATTTTTGGATTTTATCAAATCCCACCGGTATATTTAAAAGTATGCTACAAGAGATTAAAAAACAAATAGAGAAGTTAGAAGAAGAAGTTGCCAATATTAAGAGCCTTCTTGAGATTGATAAAAAAAAAGGAACAGTTTCTTCCTTACAGGTAAAGATGTCTCAGCCCGGTTTCTGGAATAATTCTAAAGCTGCCTCAAGCGTAGTCGAAGAACTGAAAGACTTAAAGAGTGACACAGACCGCTGGGAGGGCCTTAACCAAAGATTGGCTAACTTAGAAGATTTTTTGGCTGTTTATGAGCCGGATATCGAGAAAGATATTTTAAAGGAAATAGAAATTTTGGAGAGTGAATGTAAAGCGTTGCGCCTGCAGATTATTTTTTCGGGAAAATTTGACAAAGCTAATGCTATTGTAGAAATAAATTCCGGTGCCGGCGGAACAGAGGCCTGTGACTGGGCCTCAATGCTTTTCAGGATGTACTATAGATGGGCGGAGGACAAAAAGTTTAAACTAAACGTATTGAATGAAGTAAGAGGCGAAGAGGCCGGCATAAAAAGCATAACTTTTTTTATACAAGGCTCCCGTGCTTACGGGTTGCTGCGCTCTGAGAGAGGCGTTCACAGGTTGGTCAGGATTTCTCCTTTTGATTCCAATAAACGCAGGCATACTTCTTTTGCTTCGGTGGACATCCTGCCGGAGATAAAAGAAGATATAGAAATTGGAATAAAGTCCGAGGACCTTCGTATAGATACATACAGGGCTTCCGGTGCCGGCGGCCAGCATGTCAACGTAACCGATTCGGCAGTGCGGATTACGCATGTGCCCAGCGGCATAGTGGTTGCCTGTCAAAATGAGCGTTCTCAGCATCAGAATAAACAGTCAGCTATAAAGATTT
>JBAYNQ010000131.1:0-4332 GCA_041678705.1 Candidatus Omnitrophota bacterium | reverse complement strand
TTATTCGTAAAATTTAGCATAGCCCGGCGGGAATTAATTCGATCTAGTATTTTTCACGCTTTCGGCAAAAAAATGCTGATCTCATTAACGTTTGGTCCACTGGAACCTGCGGCGTGCACCTTTGCGGCCGTACTTTTTGCGTTCTTTTGCCCTGGGGTCGCGAGTCAACAAGTCCTCTCGTCTTAGGACCGTTCTAAGCTGAGGGTTTAATTCCACCAGGCACCTGGCAATTCCTAAGCTAACTGCTCCGGCCTGGCCGTTTATGCCGCCTCCGGAAACGTTAGCCAGAACATCCATTTTGCCCTCAAGCTCGGTCACCATAAAAACTTTCTTGACCTGCATCTCGCTATCTATGGTAGGAAAATATTTTGAACTTTCTTGACCGTTAACAACAATTTTGCCTTTACCCTTGGGCATAAGCCTAACCCGGGCAACAGCCTCTTTTCTTCTTCCGGTAGCCGTTAATATTTCTTTTGTTTTTTCTTTCATAATTAAACCTCTGTTGCTAAAGGATTTTGCGCAGCTTGATCATGGGTGCCTTCAGGGTAAACTTTTAAAGACTTATACATCATTGCCCCCAGGTGATTCTTGGGCAGCATACCTTTGATTGATAACTGAAGTGCCTTAACCGGATTTTTCTCCATAATGATTTTAAAGCTTGTTTCTTTATGTCCGCTGGGATATCCCGAATATTTAGCATAGGTTTTTTTATCTGATTTATTAGCCGTTAATTTTATATGCCTGGCATTTATAATCACGACCTTATCACCGCAAAGAAAATTAGGGGTATAGGTAGGCTTATTTTTACCCTGTAAAATACGGGCGATGCGTGAAGAAAGCCTGCCTAATACCTTGTCTTTAGCATCGATAAGCAGCCACTTCCTCTCTTCCTGATTGAAAAAACGCGTAGTTTTCATAGGAGGTTTTATATCATATCCTGAAGGAATGTCAACAAATAAATATAAAAATCTTAAAAATCCACTCCGCAAGCAGAAATATCGATTTTTCCTTCATACAACGCCTTGCCGGCAATGACTCCCCAAAAGAAAGGGCATTTTTGCTGCATCACCTTGAAATCTTCAACAGAGGCAATGCCCCCAGAAAGAATAATATTCATATTTCTGAAGGTGCCAAGGTCGGACAAATTTTCACAATTTACCCCCAAAAGAGTACCATCCCGGGAAATATCGGTATAAATAATCCAGCGTACGCCTTTAAGTTCCAGATAGGCTATAAAATCTAAGGCGTTAAAGTCAGTCTTTTTTTTCCAGCCCTCAACGGCAAGACAGGAATCAAGAACATCTACGCCCAGAGCTATTTTTTCTTTGCCGAAATTTTTGAGAAGCTCATTGAGAAAACCTTCATCCATGGCTTTAGTCCCTATAATGACTCTTTTTGCCCCCAGAGAGAGCAACTCTCGCGCGCCGGCAATGTCTCTTATGCCGCCGCCAACCTGAACGTCTATGTTTACCTTGCGGCAAATATCCTTTATAATCTTGCGGTTATCACCTTCACCAAGAGCCGCGGATAAATCCACAACATGTATAAGTTTTGCTCCCTGGGCCTGCCACTTCTCTGCTATAGCTAGCGGATCATCGCTGTAAACCGTAGGCTCTTTCGGATTGCCTCTTACGAGACGAACCACTTTTTGCTGATATAAATCAATAGCCGGAATCACTAACATTTTAGACACCTCTATTTTAAGGCAACTTTAAAAAATTATCGAACACTTTAAGGCCCAAAGCCTGGCTTTTCTCTATGTGGAATTGCACTGCCCAGATATTTTTTTTAGAAACTGCACAGGCGAATTCCGTTCCATAATCGGTGAAGGCGCTTACTACTTCTTTTTCTTTTGGCTGGCAATAATAAGTGTGGACAAAATAAAAAAAACTTTTATCCTTAACCCCTTTAAAAATTCCGCTATTCTTAATTTTTAATCTTTTATCTTTTATTTTCACGCGATTCCAACCCATGTGAGGGACGGCAAGTGCCCCACAATTAAAACGTTTCACCTTTCCCTTGATAACTCCTAAGCCTTTGACTCCGGCAGCTTCCTGGCTTTCTTCAAACAATATCTGCATACCGAGACAAATCCCCAAGAACGAAACACCATCGGCTATCCTGGACTTAAGAAGCTCAAAAAGACGGCGTTTTTTAAGCTCGGTAACCGCTCGTCCAAAATGGCCCACGCCGGGAAATATTATTTTATCAGCCTTTTTTATCTTACTTACAGAATCGGTGATATGCGTCTCGTGCCCCAAAAAAAGAGCCGCGTTCTTAACGCTTTTTAAGTTCCCTACGCCGTAATCAACTATTGCTATCATAATTTATATTCAAAAATTTATCGAAATACATAGGAATATGCTACGCGAAACATAGTAGAAATGCAATTGCATTCCTGTATATTTCTATCTTCACCTTTAATCAATTATTCCCTTAGTCGAAGGTATGCCTTTTCTCCGGGGGTCAATTTGTGTAGCCTGATCCAGAGCTTTGCCTAAAGCCTTAAAAAGCGCTTCCAGAATATGATGCAGGTCTCCTTTGGAAGATTTAATAATATAGACAAGACTCAAACCAGCATGTTGGATAAAGGCCTCTAGAAATTCTTGGGCATGTTTAGCGGTAAAATTAGTATTATCAAAAGTCACGTTATCTAAAAAATCGGGCAAACCCTTGTTGCCTTGGTCAATTGTCATACCGTGCAAAGAAGGCCTCCCACTTATATCTATACTTACTTCAACTACCACCTTATCCATAGTTGCCGAAAACGCGCTAAGGCGGTTAATGCCGGCCTTATCGCCCAAAGTTTCTTTAAAAGATTTACCTAAAGCTATACCAATATCTTCAATTATATGATGCTGGAGATCTCCTTTTGCTTCTAATTCCAAATCAAATAAACCCCAATAAGCAAGCAAAGTAAGTAAATGATTGAGTGGTTCAGAACTTGTCGATATTTTGGTTGCGCCTTGGCCATCAATATTTAATTTTCCCTGTATATCTACCTCATTGGTTTTTCTTTTAATACTCGCTTTTCTCATTTTATTTCTCCTTTTACCTCGTAAAATTACCTAAATTTATTATCCTCACAAACCATCGCTAAAGCCGTTTCTTAACGCTTTCTATATGTTTGACCATGCCTTCTAAACCGGCAATTTTCTCTAAAATCTCAACCTCTTCCTGTAAGGCTTTCTTGGTGTAGTTTATCACATGGACCTCCTTTAAAAAATCCTTAACCGAAAGGCAGGAAAAAAACCTGCTGCTTCCACCGGTAGGAAGCACATGGCTGGGACCGGCAACATAATCGCCTAAAGCAACCGGGCTATACTCTCCGAGGAATATTGCCCCGGCATTTTTAATTTTTTTCAATAAAGAAGCCGGTTTCTTAGTTAAAATCTCAAGATGCTCCGGAGCTATACTGTTAACCGCTGCGCATCCGGCTTCCAGGTTTTTCACTCTTAATATATATCCGGAAACTTTTCTGCTTCTTAAATCTTTAATTATTTTGCGTGAATTTGTAACTAATATCCCCAAACCGTTACTGTGCTCCATTTGCGCTTCCATATCAGCAATAATATGCTCGGGGTTAGCGTCTTTTGAGGCCAAAACAACTACTTCCGAGGGGCCGGCAAGCATATCAATATCAACCTCACCAAAAAGCTGCCTTTTGGCTTCGGTAACAAATTCGTTGCCCGGGCCGACGATTTTATCAACTTTTTTAATCGTCTTGGTCCCATAGGCTAAAGCGGCTATGGCCTGGGCTCCGCCTATTCGATATATTTCTTTGATTTTAAGCAATGAGGCGATGGCTAAAATAAAAGGATTGATGCTTTTGTCTTTACCGGGAGGAGAAACTAAAACTATTTCTTTGACCCCGGCAACCAAAGCCGGGATAACCGCCATGTAAACTGAAGAAACTAAAGGAGCTGTACCTGCCGGAACATATACCCCCACCCTTTCTATAGGCAGATAACGGCTCAGCAGTGTTTTACCGTTGTCTTCTTTTATTCGAACAGTCTTAGGTATCCTCTGTTTATAAAATTTAGTAACATTATCCATCGCGGTCTTAAAAGCGGCTATCTTGGAAGAGTCCAGCTCATTAAAGGCCGCGCTTATTTCGGATTCGCTTATCCTTACATCCTTTAAGGGCACATTCACTTTATCAAATTTCTTAGTATATTCGGCTACAGCATCATCGCCGTTGTTTTTAACGTCTTCGATGATTCTTCTGACTTTTTCATCGATTTTGCTTTTACGCAGCCTTTTCTCGGTGAGTATTTTTTCTAAGCTTTCTAAATCTCTTACTACTCTCATTTTTTTATGAATTTTTTAAAG
>JBAYNQ010000130.1:0-4362 GCA_041678705.1 Candidatus Omnitrophota bacterium | reverse complement strand
ATGTTATCAAGTGCCAGAGAGTCGCAGAACTCACCTGTGCCTAACCGTATCGGATAGGTTAGTTTTTTGGCGAATAAATCAAATTTATTAAAGAAATCCTGGATATTTCCCGGCAAAATCAATCCGGGAAAGTTACTGTATTGCTGCAAGAAACAATAGGAGCAGTCATAAGGGCATCCGAAGCCCAAATTAAGTATCCAGTATCCGCAGCGGAGGTGATTCTTCGTGCAGGGGCAGGGTTTTATGAAATCCCATTTTTCGTTAATTATAAAGACAGAAGGTTTTTTAAGTTCAGCCAAACTGAATTTGTTATTTTTCAAATACTGGCTGTAGGAATTTACAACTTCAATTTTTACCGAAGGGAAAACCCTTTTAAAATTTTCAACCACAAAGCTTTTCTCAACTTCTTTTTCAACGAAAATAGCTTCCGGTATGAAGACTTTTTTTACCCGCCAGTTATTATTTAGAGGCTGTTTCAACTTACTAAAAAATATATCACTTTCTTTAAGAGAGCCTTTGGATTTTGTTAGGGGGAAGCGCCTTTCGATCAGAAGCCTTTTTATCGCAAAGAATTTATCACGGCCCCGATACTCCTTTTGAGCCATTTCCCGGTTTAAATATTCGACTAACTGGGTGGTATTCAGGCTTTCCCTTAGGGTTATCTCAAACATCAACCTTTCCAGAATTTTTAACTGGTTTCGGTTTGGTTCAAAAGAAAACTTTTTAGCTATTATTTCTTTAAAATTTTCCATCTGGGACTAGTTCGTTGATTATTTTTCGGTATTTATCTGCCTGAAAAGGTTTTTTACGCCTTAAGGCGCCCTGAATGTATATATGACATTTTGATTTTAACTCACTATAAGCCGCAATATAATTCTCAAGGGTTAATGTTTCTTTCTCAAGAATTTTTTTCAAGGCTCGTATCCTGAATGTATCCATTGCTTCATATTTTTCTGACTGTTGGCCATTATGGCCGCCTTCTTTTATAGTCAGATAATCCGGCATTAGTATTACCGGATATTTTAAGCTTACTCTTAGCCAGAATTCATAATCTTCACAGGTTGAAAAACTCTCGTCAAAATTGCCAATGTCAGCAAATACGCTTTTATGTATGGCGGCTGTTGATATGCTTATGCAACAGAGCTTAAGCGCTTGGGCAAAAACATTACCGCTGGGTTTTTTATGTTTAACCCTTAGTGTAAGCAACCGGCCGTTACGATACCATATCTCCTGGCTGTGAAAAACTTTATAGCCAGAATGCTCCTTTATATATCTAAAAGTTATATCTAGCTTGTCTTTCCTCCAGCGGTCGTCGGAATCAAGAAAGCAGATGAATTTACCTTTTGAGTTTTCTATTCCCTTGTTTCTTGCCGCGGCCGGGCCTTGATTCTTCTGGTAGAAATACTTTATTTTATTTTGAAGCTTGTTGCTTGCTGTTTGTAGCGTTATACTTTCGGCGGTATTATCCGTTGAACCGTCATCAACGATCAAGAGTTCGTAGTCTTTAAAGGTCTGGGCCAGCACTGATTCTACGGCAATTTTTAGAAAACCCGCCCGGTTGTAGGTAGGGATGACGATGCTAAAGAAGGGATTTTTCATTTTAAATTTAATCTATTTTGGTGGTCTAAGAAGATATCGTTAAGGAAACCATTATTATATGGAGCTTATATTTGTTGATATTATAGGCCAAGTAAGGATTAATGCAAGGAGGTATTAAATAATTTCTTAAATTGTGATACAATAAATGCATAATTATAGGATTCTAAGGTTTACGTGCATTTTAGGTAAAATTATACAATGCGAAAAACAATTATAATCTTTATATTTTTAATGACAAGCACTTATCGCGGCGATTTAGCGTTAGCTCAAGAAGAGGGCAAAAAGTGTGAAAAGCTAAAAAAAGAAATACGAAAACTGATAAGTGAGTGCCAAAGATGTGATGCCGATAAGGAATGTTTCTTAGATGATAATTTAAACATAGGGTGCCCCTTCGGATGTTATTTTATACGCAGTCAAGCGTACGATGACAGTGAGAACTTAGCCTTGATCAGGGTAGAAATTGAGAAATACAATAGCAAATGCGATAAATGTATATACGACTGCGACATTCGGCCTAAAAAACAGGAAATCGGCTGCCGGCAAGGCAAATGCATAGATTTAAGATATTATTCCAAAAAGCAATAAAAACACCCAGACAATCGCGGATTTCACTCGAGAGAACCTCATTACAGAGAATTTTCGTAGTTGATTGTCTCACCGTAGAATTGATTAAGGTCGGGAGCAATATGGTAAAAGCTGAAGGGGTAACGTTTTCCTGATTGTTTTATTTGCAAGAGCAGTTCAGCATTGAAGGCTCTATAGCTTTTTTCATCTTTATAGACTTGTTTTATTTTTTCTGCCAATTCGCCGCTTATATTTTTTTTAATCTTTTCTATTACCTCATTAAAGTTTCCCTGCTTTTTATGATATAGCTCTACATCCACTTCTTTGACTTCAGACGGCACTAATTTTAGGATTTCTTCAAGATTAGAAACATGGGGAATGAAAGGGCCAATATGAACCCGTAAGTGTATTCCGGCTGTAACAATTTTTTTAATTGCTACGAGCCGCTTATCAAGAGAGGGCGATTTTTTTTCAAACAGCCTGATGAGCCTATCACCTGAAAAGTTCAAGGTAAAGAATATTTTATTATCCGGATTCAGAGCAATTAGCGGTAAGTACTCGGCGATTAAATGAGATTTAGTGAGAATGGTATAGGGGATACGGTTTCCGTTGAGGATTTTTAATATTTGTCCGGTAATTTTGTAGTGTATTTCCTGGGAAGGGAAACATTCGGTAGTTGAACCAAGAAGCACTCTCTTTGGCTTTTTGTAAGCCAACTCTTTTTTAAGTATTTCAGGAGCGTTGGCTTTAACCGTTAATGAGTTAAAAAAAGAAGCCTGAGAAATGTTTTTATTTTCCTGGGCGTAACAATAGAGGCAGCCGAATTCACAACCTTTGTAGGGATTAATTGCATAATCAGCCAAGCTTATTTGAGTGGCAGAGAGGACCCTTTGGGTATTAGCCAATACAATATTCATAAGCTTATAGATAATATCGAGATATTATATCATGCAATCTAATAGCTAAGATTGTTAATAAAGCTTTTTGTATAAGGTATTTTTTCTTCTTCTATGATGTGCAGAAATAAACTTATTCTTTCTTTTGCTGCTTGGCTAGGGAAGCGCTCGCCGGCAAAAGTTTCCAGGTAATCCACAAAAGGATTGGCCTGGGCTATCTTAGGTATATTCGCTTTATTCTGCCTTATAAAGGCTAAAGTTTCCTGAAAGTTTTTATTGCTTTCACAGGGGTGTCCGAATATAAGGCTGATTTCAAAATGTAGCCCTGCTTTTTTCAGAGTAACCATGAATGCAGAAGCCGTGGCGGCGAAAAACCCCTTATTAAGATTTTTTAAGGTGGTGTCAGAGCCGCTTTCTAAGCCGATAAAAAGATTATAGCAGCCGCTTTGCTTAATGAGGCGGGCAAGGCTCAAGGGAAATTTATCTTCAACCCGCATCTGGGCTTCCCAATTTATATTGAGCCGGTGCTTTATGAGTAGACAGCAGAAAGTTTCTAGCCATTTGCGGTTGTAGTTAATCAGAGAGTCGCAAAATACAAAATTATTGGTTAAGTGTTCAGACTTTAAAAACTTTACTTGTTCAAACATATATTCCGGGCTGTGATGACGGAACTTTTTATAGAGAAGCCGTTCTGAACAAAAATTGCATTTATGCGGGCAGCCCCGGGAAGAGAGCAGGGGTATTGTGCGGGAATAATTGTTGAGGCCGGTTGAAGAAAAATCACAGAAACTTAATTTATCAAGATTATCTATTTCGTTGAATTGATAATTCCTTGTATCATTTCCCCGGGCAATTTCCAGAAAAGGGATTTCTCCTTCCCCGGTCACTTTGAATGAATCCCGAGGAAGTTTTTCCTTAAGAAAGAGCATTTGGGGCCCGCCAAAAACAATCTTTTTCTCCGGGAGTCTTTTTTTTATGTCTTCAGCCAGCCTGAGGGTGAAATCTTGGTTGCGCTTAAACAGAGAAAAGCCTATAAAATTAGCATTTTTTATCTGTTGATAAAAACCTTCTAGTATCCGGGGATATTCGCTCCTGATAATTCTAAACAGAGAGTTTTCAAAGCCCTTGTTTAATTTTAGCCACTCTCTAGGCTGGGGGGTTAATTCCGTAAATAGTTGTTTGTTGAGGTCTATGGTTTGAACTTTGAAGCCTTTGTTTTTAAGCCAGGTAGATAAATAAATCAGTCCCAGAGGTGGGGTTTTTATCCAGAATGGCGGAGCCTGAATTATATAGACTGTATTTT
>JBAYNQ010000129.1:0-4378 GCA_041678705.1 Candidatus Omnitrophota bacterium | reverse complement strand
TGTTCCCGGAGATAGACTGGTTATAGAAGTAGTTTCCGGAAAACTTCGCAGTAAGACCGGAGTTGTGCATACCAAGGCATATGTTGACAACAAAGTGGTCGCTGAAGCCGATCTCATGTTCGCCCTGGTTGAAGCATGATAGTAAAAGCTTTAGTCGTTAAAATCGATTGCCAGGTTTTTACCGCTTATAACTCTAAAATAGCTTAACCTGCTTTAATACATTACAGGAGTAATAAATCCTTCAGGGTGAAGCGCTTCATTCCTTCGCAGAAATCCTTCGAGAATTCAAGTTCCTTTTTTAAAAGTAACTTTAAAAGGAGCAAAAATGGTTGTCTATCTGGATAGCCAAAGGAATAAACGCATGTTAGAATTTTTGTTTAAGAGGGAGCTACGGTTTTAAAACTAAGGGGACTCCACTTGCCTTACTTATTTTTTTTGATATAATACAAAAAATGAAGACTCAGATAGACAAAAGAGCTTTGGTTGATCCTGGGGCCCAATTAGGCAAAAATGTAATTATTGGGCCGTATGCTATCATTGGAGCTGATGTTAAATTGGATGACGGCTGCCGTATAGACTCTTTCGCCCAAGTTATGGGTTATACGCAGCTGGGTGAAAACTGTCATATTTTTGCCAATGCTGTTATAGGCAATGCTCCTCAGGATTTGAAATATAAGGGAGAAAAAAGTTTTCTTTTTATAGGCAAAAACAATATAATCCGGGAATTTGTCACTGTTAACCCCGGAACAGAAAAAGGCTCAAAAACTATGATAGGTAACAATAACCTTATCATGGCTTATTCTCATATAGCTCATGATTGTGCTATCGGCAGCAATAATATTTTAGCCAACGCGGCCACTTTGGCCGGCCATGTAGAGATAGGTAATAATGTTGTTATTGGAGGTTTGGTGGCTATACATCAATTTTGCCGTTTGGGAGATTACTCTATAATAGGAGGGTGCTCTAAAGTTGTTCAGGATATCGTTCCCTATTCTATGTGTGACGGCCATCCGGCAGTGGTTAGAGGGCTCAACCTAGTGGGTTTGCGCAGGGCTAACTTTTCCCGGCAGCTCTTGAGTGATTTACGCAAAGCTTTTAAGATGCTTTTTTTTGAAAATCATTCCTTGGATGTTTCACGCAAGTCTATAAAGGAAGATTTACCTTCTTCGTCTGAGATGAAATACCTCCTTGATTTTATTTATACTTCCAAGCGGGGCGTAAGCAAATAAGATGGCGATGTGTGCGCCTATTTGTTTTAGTGATTCTTGAATATTTTATTCTGTTCGGGGCCCCTTATAACACACGCTATACATAATAATAGCAAGAATCTATGGTTGATTTTTCTCGATTAGCGATAATAGCCGGCAATAGGCAGCTTCCTCTCCTTCTTTCCCGCAGGATAAGAGAACAATACCCCACTGCCAGAATAATAGCGGTTTGTTTTAAAGGTGAGACCTCTCACTTAATCAAAAAATACGTCGATGCAACTTACTGGATAGATGTAGGCCAGCTATCAAAACTAAGAAGTATTTTGAATTCAGAAAAGATAAAGCAAGCCTTTATGGCCGGCCAGATCAACCCTTTGAGAATATTCAATCAGAAAAAGTGGGACCAAGAACTCAAAAGTTTGGTAAAAGAAGCGGGAGACTTTCGTCCGCACACCATATTTTGCTCGATTATAAATTATCTGAAAAGGCAAGGGGTAGTTTTCCAGGAACTTCCTATTATCTTAAAAGATGATTTAGCTCGAGAAGGAGTCATGAACGGATTGCATCTTTCGGCTTCTCTGGAAAAAAATGTTGAATTCGGTTTAAGGGTTATCCCCGGATTTGTGGAGCTGGACATTGGCCAGACAATTGCCGTAAAACACTCAAGTGTGGTTGCCTTGGAAGCCTTAGAAGGAACTGACAAGGCTATACGCCGGGCGGGTAGGCTCGCGGGCAAGGATTGCGTGATATTTAAGTTTTCTAAGACGAAACAGGATTTACGATTTGACTTACCAGTAGTGGGGGTCTCCACGCTAAAATTGCTCAAAAAGATTAAAGCTTCCGGACTGGTTCTTGAGGCCGGCAAAGTTATTCTCTTAGAGAAAGAAAGATTTCTTTCTTTGGCAAAGCTCTGGTCCATTCCTGTCTTAGGCAAAAAAACCTTCGCTAGGTAAACTTTTATTCTTATAAATATATGAGGCGCATTCTATTCATATTTTGCTTCTGTTTTGGGTTGGCTGTAAGCTTACCGCTAGTGGCTGATAAAACTGCAGATATAGACGATTATCTTAATGCGGCGACCCTGTTTAAAGAAACAGGTAATTACAGTAAGGCGTTCGAAATTATTTCTCTTATCGGCGTCAATAACAATTCTGTCAAAAGCTACCAAGCCCGTCTGGCCTATTTGTCAGGAGATTCAAATAGCGCTCTAAACTTGTATAGGCAATTAAAACGAAAGAGTTGGCTGGATATGGTTTATGCGGGATTTGCCTATGAAGATTCGGGCCGCATCCAAGAGGCGATAGAAAGCTATAAATCTTCTCTTTCATCCAGAGAAAACAGCCTGGCACTTTTTTGCCTGGCCAAACTGTATTATCAGAAGCAAGACTACTCTCGGGCAACGGATTTATTTCGCCGGCTGATCAAGCTTGATTCAAGCATAAGGCTAGCATATTATTACTTAGGGAAATGTTTGTTGGAGACAGGCAGCCTCAAAGAGTCGTATAAAAATTTATCCAAAGCTTTTGGTTTTTATCCGGAAAACACAGGCATAAAGTGTTCCCTTGAGGCTGTAAAAAATAAACTGGGGAAGAGTTATTTTTTAAAGAAGAAAGACGAGAAGGACGCGCAGCGCAGTCAAGCTAAACCTTCCTTATATGAGGCCTCCTTTCCCGAGCTACTCATAGTTAGAGTCGGATTAGCGAAAGGGCTACGTGAATTTTCTTTTTCTTGTCGCAAGGAGTTTTTAATCACAGATAATCTGGAAATTTTTAATGGCGAACCCGAAAAAATATATACTCTAAGGCAGGATGCCGATGGATTAGTTTTGGAAGATTACAAGAATAAAAATAAGTATTGTTCTTTTTCCTGCCCGGTTTCAATTTCAGTTTCTGGTTCTGGCCAAAAAAAAGCTCCTTTTTATATTTTTGACATGGTTTATGGTGAAGGAAATTTCTGGCATAAAAAAATAGACAGGGCTTTTCGAGGTGGTATAGAGGTAATATTGAGGAACAACAGGATGACCCTGGTGAACAAAGTAAGTGTAGAAGAATATCTTTATGGCATTTTAGCGGCTGAAATACCGGCTTCTTCGGAAAGAGGAGCACTCTTAGCCCAGGCAGTAGCCGCCAGGACCCTTGTTTTCAGGAATTTAGGCCGTCACAAAAAAGAGGGTTTTGATTTTTGTTGTGATGTGCATTGCCAGGTCTATCAGGGCCTATCGGCCGAAACGCCCCAGACATTAAAAGCGGTTGATGAGACTGAAGGTGAAATCCTTGTTTTTGGTGGCAAGCCAATAGAGGCGTTTTATCATTCTAATTGCGGCGGTTGTTTATGCGCTGATACTTTCGGAACGAGCCCTTATCTTGCTAATGGGATTGATGCTGCCTCAGGCAAGCTTCCCAAGGGCCTTTATCGTCAGCAGGAATGGTTTTTACAGGATCCTGAAGTTTTCTGTGCCTTGCGGGATGATGGCAGATTTCGTTGGCAGCGAGTCTATGACCGCCAGGACTTTTTATTAGCTTTTGGTTTTGCTATGGACGAGCTTGAGGATATTTTTTGCAGAGAAAAGGGAGACTGCTACCATTACAAGGAAGTGGAGATTGCTTTAAAAGGACGCAAAGAAATGTTAAAGGGGGATTTGGAAATACGTAATTATTTTGATGCGTTACGCAGCAGCGCTTTTATCCTGGAAATAATAAAGGATCCAAAAGGAAAAATTCAAAAACTTATTTTTTTCGGGGCCGGTTTTGGCCATGGGGCGGGTTTATGCCAGGCTGGAGCAATCGGCATGGCCAAAGATGGATATGATTACAAAGATATATTAAAACACTATTATCCCAAAGCGGTAATTGAAAAGAAATACTAATCCTTTAACGGTCGATTAAGTACCTTTCTATTTTGGAAGTAGAGTTAAGGTTTTTATCAATGGCTTCCCAGACAAATCTGTTTTCCATGCAAAGATATACAGGGGTTTTTTTGTCGTATTTTCTTATCCATTGCAACATTTTGGCATAGATTTCTTTTCTTATAAATTCAGGATAGCGAAGTTTCTGGTCCTCGCCCAAGAATAGCTCTCCATAAAAAATTTTTCCTTTCGGAAAACGCATCTCAGAAACTGTTTTAAGATTTCTGCTGCCTCGCAATGTTCCCAGGCTTATCCAAGCAAATGA